>JBCDCL010000068.1:0-9950 GCA_039182175.1 Planctomycetota bacterium | reverse complement strand
CACGTCGCGGAACATACCTTTCACTTCATCTGCCGGCCACGAGAAGATGATGAACCGCAGCGGCCGGTCATCGCAGCGAGCTTTCAGCAAGCGGCTGTAAACCCAAAGCCCACGCGGGCGAATTTCATTGGCTTCGACGCGGTTGCCGTGGGCGAAGACAATCGTCGGCGTCGACGGCTCGACACTAGCGATGACTTCTTCGATTGCAATCGGCTGCCAGCTGGTGGAGTTGCTGCAGCGAGCGCTGGCGGCGGCCAGTGTGTCGTACCGCCACGCCCGGAAGCCTTCGGCAAAACGATCCGTATTGGTGCTACAACCCAACCGGCGGACGCTTACCAGCAGCACCTCGTCGCAAGGACGCACCACGGTGCAGCCTTCGCCGGGACAGTTATTGCCGGCGCTCGCGGGCGTGGCAGACGCACCAAAAACCCCAGCGGCCAGCAAACTCGCAAGAAGCACCCGCAGGCGGCGGCGCACGGCTCGGTAGGGTGTGGCTTGGCGTGACGGCATGGCAAGCGGTACGGGTGGGCAACGCCGGGCGGTGGCCGCGGCTATTCTGCGGGGCGACTTTCCAGCAGGCAGACCGGTAGGTTGCCGCGAGTCTCTCGCCCGGGGGGGGTAGGCAAACGTAGCACGTAATCAACGCCCGCGCCGGCGGATGTTGAAAAAAATCGACGTTGAATTTGCACATCACGCTGCGTGTTGTAGAGTTGCTCAGCCCCACCGGCTGCCAGAAGCTGACGAACCGATCCAAACGCGTCGGCCCCTACCCTGGCAGCCAACCAGAACAATCCCTCCAACGTTTCCCTCCCCACGCCACCGCCCTGCCCCAAAGGCGTTGGCTCCTTGGCGGACTAAGCATCAGGCCATCGCGGCCGCAGCCACGTTCGCAAAAGGATCGAGTCATGAAAAAATTCGCTCTCCTGCTTGCCGTTGCGATGCTGACCAGCAGCCTGGTTGGCTGCGGTTGCTGCCGCCGTGTGCGGAGCTTGTTCAACCGAGGCGCCTTCTGCGGCACCCCCGCAGCAGCTGCGATTGCTGCCCCGCCGCAGTCGTTTGTCATTCCGGCTCCGGCGCCCGTGGTTGTGCCGCAAGCTAGTTGCGACCCGTGCTGTGTGCCCTGCCAGCCGTGCTGCGATCCATGCGTCGATTGCTGCCCAACGCCGACGTCGTACGGACCGATCTACGATTCGGGCTGCGACTGTGTCGGCACGCCCGGCACAATCCAGATGGGTACGATTCAGCAAGGTGTTGTCGATCCAGGTCCAATTCCCGCCGGGCCGTAAACGTTTGAAACAGTCCGGGCTTTCTGAAGGCGGCGCCTCCCCCTCCCTCCCTAGCCGCCCTACGAAGACGCCCCGCGTGGCGCCGCCTGGAAGGTGGCGAGCCACGCACCGTGTAGCAACCCCGTTCGGCTTGTCCTCCTGAAGCAAGCCGGCCGGGGTTGTTTTTATTGGTGGGCGGTCGGCAGTGGGCAGTGGGCAGTGGGCAGTAAAGAAAGGCAGCGGCGAGGCGATTGGCGTTCGCAGCGCCCCAGGTTTTCTGGCGAACTACAATGGATAGTGGGAGGCAACCTACACGCGAAGGTTCTTTGAATGCTGCGGATTTTGACGATAAAAGCTTTGGTAGCAACTGCCATGCTGGCTTGGTGCCACGCGGCCTGGTGTCCCCAGGCGTGGAGCCAATTGCTCGACGCTGACGCCGCCGGCGAAGCCTCTCGCTACGACGAGCCAGTCGTCGGACTTTTCCGTGTCGGCGCCGAGATCACCGCTTCGCGTGGCCCGGTGAAAGACATCCAGGCAATGGTCGCCGTGCCGTTTGAGTGCGACGAGCAACAGGTGCGGATCGTCGAGGAAGACTTCACCGCGTCGGTCGAGGGCGTCGCCTATCGCGACCTGCAAGCGGGCGCCCGGCAGATGCTGATCTCAGTGCCCTATCTGGGCCGTGGCGAGCAAGCTCGGGCGATTGTCACCTTCGAAGTCACTACCAAGCCGATCTTGCCACCGTCGGACGAAGCGGCCGCCGAGCTAACAATCCCTCGCCGCCTGCCACGCGACTTACGCCGGTTCACTTCCGTGAGTCCGTATATCGAAGCGAAGAATCGCAAGATCCGCTCTCTGGCACGCGACATTCAGAAGGAAGCGCCCCAAGACGCCAGCGACTGGCAAAAAATCGAGCTGTTTTACGATTACATGCTCGACAACATCAAATACGTTGAGGGCCCCGACACCAGCGCGGTGACAACGCTCAAAGAAGGCTCGGCCGACTGCCATGGCCGTAGTGCACTCTTTGTCGCCTTGTGCCGCGCATCGGATGTGCCGGCCCGGATCGTGTGGGTCAACGGCCATTGCTATGCCGAGTTCTATCTCGAAGATGCCGAAGGCCAGGGCCAGTGGTATCCGATTGAGAGCGCCGGCTCGCGAGCGTTTGGCGAGATGCCCCTCGGCCGGGTCATTCTGCAGAAAGGCGACAACTTCCGCCTACCCGAGCGGCCCAAAGATCGCCTCCGCTACGCCACCGACTTCCTGACCGGCCTGCCGCTCAAGGGCTCGGGCAAACCGCGGGTGAAATACATCCGCGAGGCGTTGTAGGCGCCGATGACAGGCCGGGCGGCTGCACCAGCGGATCGAGCCCCCGCCGAGACTCGACCCCTCGTCACCCAAGTTGTGCCCAGGCAATAACTTTGCTACGATTCGGGATTCCGCTTGGCAAGTCTATCTAGCCCAGGGTGTACCCGGGCTGCTGCTGAGCCCAACCCCGATGGCCCGGTTTGCCTATTTCTGCCTAACAGGCGACGCCAACTAGGGCGACCTGGACGGCATTCTGGCGACTTTCTTCGCCCCCCTGCAAAACCGGCCCCCAAGTAACTCATTCATGGTCAACCGTAACTTAATCCGCGAATTTGATGTCTCCGACGAAGATTGGAACGCTGCCGTAGGCATGGAGCCCGACATGGAGCTCGTGCCCGAAGAGCTAGATTGGCTCTCCGGCGAAGATGTTTCCGTCAATCAGATTGTTGAGGGCAAAATCGTCCGCGTCGACACCGAGTATGTGATCGTCGACGTCGGCTACAAGAGCGAAGGCATGGTGCCTCGCGCCGAATGGCAAGACACCGAAGGCCTTGCCGAGGGCGAAGAACCTTCCGAACCCGAAGTTGGCGACACTGTTCGCGTATTGGTTGAAGAAGTCGAGGACGTCATCGGACGCCACGACGATCGCGGCATGCTGGTCTTGAGCAAGAGCAAGGCAGCCAAGATCGAGAAGTGGATGTCGGTCATGGAGTCGGTCGACGAAGGCGACGTCGTCACCGGCACCGTCACGCGGAAGATCAAAGGCGGACTGTTGGTCGACATCGGCGTCAACGTCTTCCTGCCTGCCAGCCAGGTCGATATTCGCCGTCCGCACGATATTGGCGAGTACATCGACAAAGAGATCCAGTGCATGGTTCTCAAGATCGACGAAGCCCGTCGTAACATCGTGGTCAGCCGGCGGAGCTTGATCGAACAAGAGCGTGCCAAGAAGAAGTCGGCATTGCTCGAAGAGTTGGAAGTCGGCCAAATTCGCGAGGGCGAAGTCAAGAACATTGCCGACTTTGGCGCCTTTGTCGACCTGGGCGGCATCGACGGTCTGCTGCACATCACCGACATGAGCTGGGGCCGCATCAGCCACCCGTCGGAGATGGTCAAGATCAACGACAAGATCGAGGTGATGGTTCTCCACATCGACTACGAGAAGGAGAAGATCGCCCTTGGCTTGAAGCAGAAGTCGGCCAGCCCTTGGGACAACGTTTCCGGCAAATACCCTGTCGGCAGCCGCGTGAAGGGGACCGTGGTCAACGTCATGACGTACGGCGCCTTTGTAAAGCTGGAAGATGGCATCGAAGGCCTGGTGCACATCAGCGAGATGTCGTGGACCAAGCGAATCAGCCATCCGAACGAGCTGGTGCAGATCGACGACGAAGTGGAAGTGGTTGTCCTTGGCATCAACGAGGACAAGCAAGAGATCTCGCTCGGCATGAAGCAGACCCAGTCCAACCCGTGGGACAAGGTGGCCGACACCTACCCACCGGGGCAGATGGTCAAGGGTCGCGTGCGGAACCTGACCAACTACGGCGCCTTTATCGAGATCGAAGAAGGCATCGATGGTCTGCTGCACGTCAGCGACATGTCTTGGACCCGCAAGGTCAGCCACCCCAGCGAAGTGGTCGAGAAGGGCCAAGAGGTCGAGTGCAAAGTGCTGTCGGTCGACCAAGAGCGTCGGCGGATTGCTCTGGGCCTCAAGCAACTGGACGAAGACCCGTGGGCGACCGACATTCCCGATCGCTACCAGCCGGGTCAGCTTGTCTCGGGCAAAGTGACCAAGATCACCAACTTTGGTGTCTTTGTCGGCCTAGAAGATGGGCTCGAAGGCCTACTGCACATCTCGGAGCTATCCGATCAGAAGATCGAGAACCCCGAAGAGATCTGCAACGTTGGCGACGACATGGAAGTGAAAATCCTTCGTGTCGATTCCGAAGAACGCAAAATCGGCTTGTCGCGTAAGCGAGTCGAGTGGAGCGAAGAAGAGCACGAAGCGGCCGAAGCCGCCGAGGCAGCCGAAGCCGCTGCTGCTGCATCACCTGCCGCCGCGGGCGATCTGAAGGGTGGCATCGGCGACGGCAGCGGGCCATTGTTCAAAGCATCGGGTGGCGACGCGGAGAGTTCCGCAGATGCCGACGCCTCATCCGGCGACGACGCTGCCGAGGAGAAGCCCGCCGCAGAAGCTTCGAGCGAAGGCTGATTCGCCCCGCGGTTCGCGACGTCCGCAGGGCGTCCGAACAATCGTTACAACCGACACGGCGTCGCGGGGTGCAACCCGCGGCGCCGTTTTCTTTGGCGCGGCCCCACCATTCCTAGCCAGCGGCATGGCAGGCGTATCCCCTGCACGGCAACCAGTTTGCCATCGCATGCAGGTCTTCTTTCGGGGCGTCGATAACCTTTGCTAGCACCCGGTGCGTACTGAGAGGGCTCCGCCGACTGACGTCGGCGACTCACTTGGACGAGCGATCCGGATTTGCTCAGCTGCCATCCTCCGCCCTTCCGTTCCTGTTTCCCCCGTCGCCCCATGCCGTCCACAGCCAAGAAGCGCACCGCCGGGTCTTCCGTTCAGACGCCGCTTGAGACCTACCTCCGCGAAATTAACGAGACAGCCCTGCTGTCCGCCGCTGAGGAGAAGGAACTCGCCGTCCGAATTGGCGAAGGCGATATCCAGGCTCGCGACCGAATGGTCCGCGCTAACCTGCGGCTGGTCGTGAACATTGCCCGCGGCTACTCCGGTAAGGGCCTCGGACTGCAGGACTTGATCGAAGAGGGCAACCTTGGCTTGCTACGCGCCGTCGAAGGCTTCGACCCGGCGATGGGCACCCGGTTCAGCACCTACGCCAGTTACTGGATCAAGCAGTCGATCAAGCGGGCGTTGATCAACACCGGCAAGACGATCCGCATCCCGGCCTATATGGTCGAGTTGCTGAGCAAATGGCGGCGGGCAACGTCGCGGCTCACGGAAGAGTTAGGCCGAGGGCCGACGCCAGAGGAAGTCGGCCGCGTGCTGGGGCTGCCGAAAAAGAAGCTGCCGATCATCAAGAAGGCAATCAAGATCTACAACGCCACGCCCCAGACCGACCAAACCGAGTCAGGCTGGACGCTAGGCGATATGGTGACGGACGAAAACCAGCTCAGCCCCGACGAGCATCTGGTCGAAAGCGACAGCTTGCGGCACGTGCTGGAGATGCTCAAGGAGATGGACGAGCGGGAAGCTACCGTGCTTAAGCTCCGGTTCGGGTTGGGCGGCGTCGAACCGCGCACGCTCAAAGAAATTGGCGAGCAGTTGGGCCTCACCCGCGAACGCGTCCGCCAGATCGAAACCGAGGCCCTCGGCAAACTGGCTGCTAGCTTGGACGACCCTCGCGATGCTGCCCTGCTGATGAAGTCGTAAGCAGCGATCGATTCAACCGGTCGGCCAACTCTTTTCTTCGCTTGTTCGCAGCTAGGCGTTCGCCTTGTAGTGGCTGTGCGGGTCGCACAATCGGTCGTTTGCCGCCTCGTCGGAACGGGGCGTTTTCTACCGCGTCGCCGCCAGCCCCGCCGCTTATCCTGGAGCTAGAGGGCTTTCCTAGTCGAAACAACCGGTAGAGTTTGTCATGCCTCGCATTCGCGTTCTGTTGCTCTTCGCTGTCGTTGCTAGCAGCGGGATCGTTGCGCAACCTGTGGCTTCGGCACAAGAAAATGCGGTCCCTGCCTACCAGCGGCGGCGGGCGCCGGTGGGTGACGTCGACGATCGGCGGCCCGACCGAGACAAGCAACCACCACGGTACTACCAGCGACGGCAGCCTGTGCGCCGCTTCCCGCAGCGACAAGGTCCGGCGATTGCGGCCGGTTCCTTCCAGCGGCCCTATCCGTACCACCTCGACTATTACAAGCAGAAGTACAACGGCGGCTACGAACCTTACTTCGGCAACCTGTACGGCCCGCCGAACATTGTCGGGACGCAGCCGTTTGCATTTAGCGAGTACCCACCACAACCGCAGGGCGTGCCCAATGCGGGGCCGCCAAATTACGCCCCAACGCAGCCACCACTAGCGGCGCCGATGATCATTTGCCCGCACTGCCAACAACCCATTCAGTTGCAATGGCAAGAGCCAACGCAACAGCCGTAACGCGTTAGCGAGCGTCTCGCTCATTCCTGCAAGCAAGGAAGCTTGAAGATGAACTGCCAAAGTCGCTCTGCATTCGCCGGCAGCTGGTTGCCCTTTGCCTTGGGCAGTCTGATTCTGGTGGCCGGTAGTTCGGCAGCGCTCGCCGCGCCGGCAGACTATTCTGCGACTTACTCGCCACCGATGGGCACGCACGCAGCAGTCGGCATGCCACTCCCTGCGGCGCCCTATGCGGGGCTCTACAACCACGCCCACGCGGCGCCGCCATTTCGTTGGGGCTGGTTCGGGGCGGAATACTTCTCGCCGCCGGTGAAGCGGCACAAAGGTTACTACGGCCAGCCCTACCGCTGGTCTCGCCACCGGCAGTACTAGAAAGCCTTTGTGTGGCGACCGCGGCAGACATCGCTTAACGCTGGAAGCCAACGTTAAACGTAAACACCTGCGTATCGTCGGTGTCGGCTTCGGAGATTGGCCACGCGAAGTCGAGCGCGATCGGCGCCGGGCCCATCGCGGGGACCATCAGTCGCAAGCCGATACCAGGCGCCACTCGGAAGTCTTCGATCGTCACGTTTTGCTCGACGGTGCCGAAGTCGACAAACGCCACGCCGCTGACCATGTCGTCCGCCGTGAGCGGGAACATGTACTCGACGGTGTTGATCCACATGAACTCACCGCCAATTTCGACGTTGCGTCCAGGAATGCTGGTGTCGACCGGACCGGCGCCGCGGAAATCGAAACCGCGAAGCGTCGAGAAACCACCGGCGAAGAAGTGCTCGTAGATCGGCGTGTTGGTGCCAGTGAAACCGAGTCGCGTCGAAGTCGACAACACGTGCCGCCCAGAGTGGTCAGGCCGCTCTCGCAGCAAGAAGTATTTGCGAGCATCCAGAATCGCCCGGGGATAGTCGAACGTGCCGACCACCTGCTCGAGCTGCAGTTCGACATAATGGCCGTCGGTCGCCAGGAACGGGTTGTTCCGCGTGTCGTTGACGATTCGCAGGCCGAATCCATTTAGCTGGTTGTCTTGCCCCACGACCTCGTCCAAAGCGGGGATGCCAGCGACCGCGTCGAAAATCTCGACATTCTCATACCGGTACGACAGCTGAGCCGAGAGGTCGTTGGCGGTCCATTGGTAACCGGTAGATACTCGGCCGCCAAGTCGTTGCTCGTCGTAGTCGGCAAAGCGACGATTGAAGAACGACCCGGAGAGCGACAAGCTGATCGGCGTGTCTCGGAAGTAGGGATCTTGCCAGTTCACCAGATAGCGCTGCACTTCGGTGCCTGGCGCCGCCTCGATGCGGAACCGCTGACCGTCACCGCGGAACGCCGTGCCGTCGTATATGTCTTGGAAGCTGGTGGGGATTTTCCGCCAGTCGAAGTTGCGTTCGTCAATCAAGATTTGACCGACGACGCCCGCATCGGAGTTCACGCCAACGCCAATCATGAACCGGCCCGTCTGGGCTTCGGCAAGTTGCACGTGCAGGTCGACGGCGTTGTTGATATCGCCAAATCCGCCATTCGGGAAGAGCGTGGGATCGGGCAGAATCGTCGGGTCAACGTTCGGCGAAACGAACGGCGCTCCCATCACGCGGGGCGAGGGAGCCCCTGCTGATGGTGTTGGCGCCGTGGGGAATGGCTGGCCAAATTGGGCTTGTTGCACGGCGCCTGGCTGCGGATTCGCCGGAGCGTTGTAACCCGCCGGCGCTGCCGCAGGACTCACCGCACGTGGCGCCGTGCCACCGTAGACGCTGGCCGGCTGGGCGGCGCCAGGCTGGGTGAATTGGGTTTGCGTTACTTGCGTTGGGGCAAACTGCTGCTGACTGTACTGCGGAGCGGCGTTCGCCGGCGATGCATAGGCCGGCGGCTGCGTCGTGTTCTGCCCCCTGAAGACGGGGCGTGCGGCAACGGTTTGCTGCGGCGGCAGCTGCGGCGCCTGACCACGCGGGATTGCCGTCCGCTGCCAAGCGACACGCTGAGTGTAGATGCTCTGCTGCACCGGCTGCTTGCGAACCGTATGCCGTCGAGCGGTACGCGGAATCGTTTGCTGCCGTGGCTTCGCGAGTTCGATCTCGTATACGCTGTCGCCCTCACCCGTGCCTTCTGTTGCCTGTTCGCCATGCAGCAGATGAACGTCGAGCTGATCGGAATCGACTGCTTGGCTGCTGCTCGATCGGAACGGCGCGGTAATCGCAGGCTTAAAGGCGCCATGGACCCGCTGGCCGGCGGCTTGCAGACGCTGCCACATCGTCGAGCCATTATCTGGACTCTGGCCGCGGAACTGCGGACTGTTGCCCGACGCGGTGAATTCGGTGTCGCTGATCTCAGGGATGCGGTAGGTGATTTTTGGCGTAATGCCTCGCTGTGGTTCGGAGAGGAAAAGGCTGCTCGCTTGCAAGCGGCGTTCGCTGGCTCGCAGTTCGCGAATATCCATCACCTCGCCGGGGCGAATCGACAGGCGATTGAGCGCGGTTTGAATTCGCGTGTGGGGGTTATCGCCATCGATGTGGACAAAGATTCGGCCCACTTTCCACTTCTGGCCTTCTTCGACGTGGTAAATCAAATCGAGTTGGCCGGGCTCTTCCAAGAAGACGGGCTCGGCGCGTACGTCGGCAAAGACATAGCCGTGGCTGCCATAGACTTCTTTGAGACACTCGACGTCTGACGTCAGTTTTGCTTGCTCAAACGGCGCCGCGGCTGGCAGCTTGAGGCCCGATGCCAACGAATCGTCGGCAAACTTTTCATTGCCCAGGAACCGGACACTCCGCACTTCGTACCGCGGGCCCTCGTGGATCACGAATTTGATCGTCGCCCAAGTGCCTTCGTCGTTAAACTCCAGGATGCGACCGACCTTGGCTTGGAAGAAACCAAACGCACGATAGTAAGCCGTCAGAGCTTGAACATCGGCGTCGAGCTGCTCGCGTTTGAGCTTGCCACCAAACAGGTACAGTTTGCCGGGCTTTGACTTCACCTTGGTGTAGAGGCGCCGGTCGGAAGCAAAGTCAGAATTGTTGCCCTCGAACTTTACCGACCAGATCTTTTGTTGCACGCCCTCGTTGATGACAAAGACGACGCCTTTGTCTTCGAGCTTGTCGCCCTCGAGGATCGAAACCTGCGCACGGGGATAGCCATTCTCGGCGTATAAGTCTTGCAGTCGCCGGCGGCCATCTTCTACCGCGTAAGGATCGACCGCGGCGCCGACTTTCAAGCCGGTCTCTTTGGCGAGTTTCTTGTCCTTCAGCTTGGCGTTTCCGAGATACTCGAT
>JBCDCL010000067.1:0-10024 GCA_039182175.1 Planctomycetota bacterium | reverse complement strand
GTGCTCGGCAAGCTGACTCTGTGCCACCTCGAGCCGCACTTGCACCCGGTCCGCTTCCCGCTGCGCAGCCGCAAGCTCTTCTTCACACGCCTGCCGTCGGCTGGAGTACTGCTTCTGCTCCGCGAGGAAGGTTTGCAGCTTCCTGCGATGCTCGTGGAGCGCTCGCTCGGCGCCGGCCGCGGTTTGCTGTGCGGCGGCGAGACTTTGACGCTGATCGGCAAGGCGGCTTTCAAGGTCGCTGACAGAGACGCCATCCGAACGCGATCGGGCTTCGATCCGCGTCGCCACCAGCCGCCGGCGGGCGTGCATCAGGGCGTCTTCTAGCTCGGCCAGCCGATCGGTGTTGCTCGCCACTTCCGACTGCCGCGCGGCAAGTAGCTCCCGCGTTGCAGACAACTTGCGTTCGACCGCCGCCAACTCCTCCGCCGATGTGTCGGTATGCTGCTCCAGCTTCTGCAGATGAGCATCGCCCTGCTCGATCTGCTCTGCTTGCTGCTGCCCCTGCGAGGCAAGCCTTGTCCGGACGTGCTCCAGCTCCTCCAGGCGAGCAGTCAGCACCCGCCAGTCGGCCAGCCCGAGCTGCGTGCGTAGTTCTTGCAGCCGATCAGACTGCTCGCGATAACGGCGTGCCTTGCCCGCCTGCATTCGTACCCGCCGCAGTCGGCCCTCGACTTCGTCGACGATGTCGGACAAGCGGAGCAAGTTTTGCTCGACACGCGCAAGCCGCCGGGCCGCTTCTTGTTTCTTTAGCCGGAAGCGGCTGATGCCAGCCGCCTCTTCAAACAATGCCCGCCGATCTTTGGGCGATGCCCGCAGCACGGCGTCGACGCGGCCTTGCTCGATAATGTTGTAAGACTCGGCGCCAACGCCGGTGCCAGCCAGCAGCTGACGAATATCTCGCAACCGGCACGCGGCGCCATTGATGGCATACTCACCCTCGCCACTGCGATAGACACGGCGAGTAATCCTCACCGTTGGCTCTTTTAGCTCGAACAAACCGCTGCGATTGTCGAACTCGAGCGTCACCTCGGCCGTGTTGAGCGGCCGGCGGCCCGAGGCGCCATTGAAAATGACGTCGGTCATCTCCGAGCCGCGGAGCGCCTTGGGGCTTTGCGAACCGAGCACCCACTTCACCGCGTCGACGACATTTGACTTGCCCGAGCCATTCGGCCCGACCACGCACGTTACGCCTGCCGGAATGTCGAGCCGCGTCTTGTCCGCGAAACTCTTAAAGCCGGTGAGTTCGAGGGCGGTTAGCATGACTGCGGTGAGGATCCGGGGGTCGGGATTCAGGGGTCAGGGATTTGTAAATTGCGACGTTCAGTCGCGTCGGAGCCCCTGGCCCCTGAATCCTGGCCCCTCGCCCCTCACTCACTTCTTTCGCGAGAACAAATCGGGCAGCGGCGTGGCGACTTTGTAGGGGGTGGCGCCGGCGTCTTCGGGATCGAGCGGCTTGTCGGCATCCTCGCGGTCGTAGGTCCGGCCTGGTTCTGGCAGGGCATCAACGCGAAGGCTGCTAACCAGGGCGCCATCCTTCCTAGCCTGCTGCAACGCCTGCACCACGTCGGGATAGCTGCCACCAAGTTCGACGATCGCCCGGATCACCTCGTCCACCGAGGTCGAGACAACCCGCTTCTGCGTTGGCTGGCCTGCCGTGAAACGACTGACGGTCACCTGCGTGCCACTCAAACCGTTAACCAGCGTGTGCTTGCCGGCGTCGAGAACCATCGGAAGCTGAAATTGCTGGTCCCGGCCAAACATCACGATCTCGGGCCGGAAACTACGCGTGATGTGAATCATCGGCGGCGAATTGACGTCCAACTGGTGGTAGCTGAACTGATCGCCCAAGCGCTCGCCGCGTACCAAGGCATCATTGGGCGTCATCGACCACAAAGCACGGAAGGCGCCGTAACGTGTCTCGGCACTGCGCACTTCTAGCAGCGAACGCAGGGCCTCGTAGGCAACGACATCGTCCATGGCACTCAGCGCGGCGAGGGCGTTCACGCGAAACGCCGGCTCGTCGCGGGCCGCTTGGGCGAGCGGCTCCACAGCGTCGGTTTGATCCAAATAGGCAAGTGCTTCAGCCGAGTAGAACCGGACTTCGGTATCGCTTTCAGCGGCCCCGAGTTTGAGGGCGTCGATCGCTTGCTCGCCACCGATCGCTTCGAGACGAATGGCGGCGTTGGCCGTCGTAAGCGGATCCATCAACTGCGTCGCCAGCCGACGCAGCCGCTGCTGCTGATCGGACGTGCTTTCGCCAACGGCGATGTTGCGGACCACCTTGGTGAACCGTGTCAGGTTGTCCTTGTAACGCGGGTGAACGATCAGCTCGATAAACTCGTCGGTCTTCGGCTTCGCGAGACCTGTCTTGCGACCATCACGGTAGGTGCTGAAGCGTTGGTTGATGGCGCTGGCGATTTCTTTTGACAAGCGGACCGATTTGTTCTCGTGGCTGATAATCAGCCCCATCGGCCGGTCTTTGGTCGCGACGGCGCCCCCCAGAATGCGGCCCCGTGTGGCGAGTGCTTCGTCTTCTTCGGCCGAAGGATCGACCAGCACGGCGCCTACCGCTTTAGCCAGCACGTGGCCCTTACGCATCTGATTGCCGAGCACGGCATGCTCGGTCAATTGCACCGGCATCACCCAACCGTTGCGTAGGCTGGTGGTTTCGCTGCGGGATGGCAAACGGACTTCGACGTCGACCTTATCGCCCTTCTGCATGCCAGGTCGCAGGTAAGCACGCACTAGTGCAAGCGAGGTATTGGACGAGGCGAGCAACGCATTGGGATGATCGACATTGTGCCGCTTCATTTCGTCGAGCAACGCCGCTCGTTGCGGGGTGGGCGGAGGATCGCTTCCGGTGCCGTCGAGCCCTGTGACCAACGCCACCGCCTCGACCTGCACGTATTTCAAGCCATAGGCGTGCGTGAAGCGTGAGATCAGCTTCGAATCATCGCGCGTCGCCTCGTCGAGCGACGTGGTGTCCAGCTCTGGTCGCAGCAGTAGGCTAGTGCAGCCGCTGGCGACAGCGAACGTGAAGAGGAGAATCGCAAATAGCGGTGCGCGACGCTTCATGCCGAGCGCTCCGAAGTAGTGGCACAATCAGGCTGGCGACCGACGCATCCGTGCACCGGCCGAGGCAGTCTCTGCCGCAGGCGTTTGCCCCGCAGATTCTGCGCAAGTCGCGAGAGACTAGTGGTTTCCTCCAAGGCCGGCAAGACACGTCAGACGAGGCTGCTAGCAGCCGGGTGCGGTCGACGTTGTCGGTCTGCGTGGCGGTATCACTGCATCAAGGCGGATCATGACCACCGGGGTGAAACGGGTGGCAGCGGGCGATCCGCCGGACCCCACGCCAGGCGCCAATCAGCGGGCCGTACTTGCGGACTGCTAGCACGAAGTATTCGCTGCAAGTCGGCGTAAACCGGCAACGGGGCCCCAGCAGCGGACTGATCAGCAGCTGATAAGCTCGCACCAGGGCGATCATCAGCAAGCCGAGCACCACGCCGGGAATCACTAGCAGTCGCCTCGCCCATAAAGACGCCATGGCATCATTCGCTCGTTGGGCGGTCGCTTGGCGTCAGGCCGCTACGCTGCACTTTCGCTTCGGCTTTGCTCGCCAAACGAAGGAACGAGGCACTCACCGCGGCAAACGTCGGCCGCTCGCGGAGGCGGGGCAAGCAAACCAAATCGAGCGGCGGCAATTCGTGCTGATGCAGTCGGAACGCTTCCCGCAAGAGCCGCTTCCAGGTGTTTCGCCGTACCGCTTTGCCCACTTTGCGAGAGACCACCAGCCCCAGACGCGGATGCTCAAGTCCCACGGGCAGTGCGTAGACGACCAACACCTTGTCGGCCGCACTGCACCGGCCGGCGAATACGCGGTCGAACTCGTCGCTCTTGAGCAGCCGCAGGCGTTTGGGAAAGGTCAGCGGCAGAGGATTGTCAGCCGAGTTGGTCGCGGCCGATTCCGGTGGCAGCTGTGGCGAATTAGTCGGCAACCGTATCCTCCGGCGGTTTGTCGATCATCGTCTCCCCAAGCAGCCGTCGTTCGTCAGGCAGCTCGGCGCTATCAGGCGCCGCAGCATCGGTTGCGATCGGCTCTTCCCACGGCTGTTGCTTACGGGGCCACTCGCGTGGCGGGCGACGCTGACGAGCCAGGCGCCTCAACCAGCGGCCGCCTACCATAATGCACGCAACCAGCAGCAGCCCCAAGAGGACCAGCCCCAACAGCGCCATCATCACTGCGGTACGCGTCGGCGGGTCGAGCCGTTCGACCGGTAGTTCTACTGGCAGGTCGGCGGGCAACTCCGTGGCGTTTGCCGCGGCGATCAGGTACGGCAGGTACGCTAGCCAAAAGCAAGGACGCATACGTCACCACCGTAGTTCGGCACGGGGGTTCGGCGGCCGCTCGCCGGCAATGTCGGCAAGTCGCTCGGCGTCTTCTGGCGAGAGATCATCGGGCAGGACGATCTGCAGCTCGACAAACAAATCGCCCGCCTCTTTGCCAGCGGGCGCCACGCCTTGGCCTTTGATCCGCAAGCGTTTACCGCTGCTTGTACTTGCGGGAACGCTAATGGTGACCGTACCGCGGGGCGTTGGCACGTCGATCTTGGCGCCAACGGCGGCTTCAGCCAGGGTGATCGGCGCCACAACTTCGAGCCGTGTGCCGCGACGTGTGAATTGCGGGTGCGGCGCGACTTTGATCGACAGCAGCAAATCGCCATCCGGTCCGCCACCGGGGCTCGAGTCGCCTTGGCCTCGAAGGCGAATCTTCTTGCCGTCTTCGATGCCCGCCGGAATTTTTACGGTGATCGTCTCGGTACTGCCGGTCGCACGCTGCACGTTGATCGCCGTCTCGCCACCCGACACGGCCGTGGCGAAGGGGATAGTGATCTCGTGCTCAAGGTCGGCGCCCCGTTGCGGACGAGCTTGCCGCCGCGTTTGCGGGCCTGCCGCGCCGCCAGAGAACTGCTTGAAGAGATCGGCGAAGCCACCCCCGGCGCCGCCGCCGGCGCCAAAGAGGTCTCCCAAATCGACGTCAAACTGCGCTCCACCCGGCCCGCCTGCGTTGCCGCCCGGCCAACCGCGTGGACCGCCGCCACCGGCGCCCGCCATCGACTCGAAGTTGGGGCCGAATCGGTCGTACTGCTCTCGCTTCTTGTCGTCGCCAAGCACTTCGAAGGCAAGCTGCACGTCTTGAAATTTCTTCTTCGCCGCGTCGTCACCCTGGTTGAGGTCCGGGTGGTACTTGCGAGCCATCTCGCGGTACGCCTTGCGGATTTCATCTTCCGAAGCTTTGCGATCGACGCCGAGTGTTGCGTAGTAGTCGTTTGCCATGTGGGGGCGGGCATGGTTAGCGGGGCTTGTGGTCCGATTATTCTAGCGGCGCCGGTAGCGATGTGTCACTTGCCCACATATCGAGCAGAAATGCAGGCCAGCGGCGACAAGCAGCCATGCCATACTAGAGGGGGACTCTTCCACTCCTGCACCCAACCGACGCGATGGCGACCGACAGGCATCACCTTCGACGATTCGTCGCCGGAGCGGCATTCTTGCTGCTCGCCCCGATAGCGACGCTGTCCGCAGCAGCTCGTCCCGATGGGCAGCTAGAAATCAGAGTCGTCGACTCAGAGACATCCGAGCCGCTTGCCGCCCGCATTCACTTGCGAGACGCCCGGCAGCGGCCGGTGCGGACGCGAGGCCTCGGCGTCGCCGCCCATGGCGATCACTTTTACGTCGACGGGTCGACCCTGCTCGGCTTGCGGCGTGGGCAGTACACATTCGACCTCGACGCCGGTTGGGAACGCCGGACTCGGGCTGGACACTTTGAAATCGACCGCCGGTCGGAAGACACCAAAGAAGTCGAGGTCTCCCGATTCGCCAACCTGGTAAGTGAAAATTGGCACGGCGCCGATCTCGATGCGGATCGCTCGCTAACTGATCTGAGTGTGGTCCTTCGTGCTGAACAACTTGCCTACCTACCACTGACCGAATGGCGTGCTGACGACGAGCAGTGGAAGCAGGCGTCACGCACGGCTGCATCGACACGCGACCTGCCATCGGCGATCGGCCTCCACGCCGCACGGCTAGAGACCGCTGGCGGCGATCTCCTCTTCTTTCGTCCCGGCAAGCTAATCGATCCTACGGAACTGCCATCACCTGGCCGCGTAACGATCGACGCACTCCAATCTGCTCGCGATGCTGGCTACCGCATCGTCGCCGCGGACCTTACTGCTTGGGATTTGCCTGTCTGGCTTGCGGCGGGCGTGCTCGACGCCGTTTGTTTGATCGATCGCACCAGTGGCTACGACCGCGTAGAAACGAACTCCAGCACGGGCCGGCGCCGCGACACGACCTTTTTTCCCGGCAAGCGTGGCCCCGGACGTTGGCGAGAGGCGATTTACTTCCAAGCGCTCAACGCCGGCCTGCAACTACCAGCCGTCGCCGGCAGCGGTTCGGGCGATACCGACAGCCCGCTCGGCACGAATCGCGTCTACGCCCACTGCGACGTAGGATTCTCGCCTGAAGCTTGGTGGCAAGCCATCGACGCGGGGCAGACGGTTGTGACCAACGGCCCGCTGCTTCGCCCTTCGGTCTTCGGCGAGCCGCCTGGGTTTGAATTTCGCCTCGATTCGGCCGGCAGTTTCTCGGCGCCCATCGCACTTAACCTGAGCACGCGGACGAAGATTGATTACCTAGAACTGATTCAAAATGGCGAAGCCGTCGTGTCAGTCCGTCTCGCTGACTGGGCCGCCGCTGGTGGCAAGCTGCCAGAGTTGGATTTCAACCGCAGCGGCTGGTTCGCGATCCGTGCTGTCACGACCGACGAGGACCGTTATCAACTGGCGCTGAGCAGTCCGTACTACGTTAGCGAAGCCAGCAATCCACGCATTAGTCGCAAGAGCTGCCAATTCTTTTTTGACTGGCTCGATGAATCCGCTGAGCAAGCCGATGTGCCAGACTGGCGCCAAGCAGAACTCGCCAAAGCACGCAACTACTGGCAAACACGGCTAGCCAACGCCAACGCCCCATGATCAGCACGGCGAAGGTGGGCAGACCTTATGTAGGGAGATAAGGGGATAGCCGGGGGATGTGGGGATGGCTTTCCGGTAGGTGACGCTCTTCCCAAAACAATTCTTTTCTTTTTTATTACCTCGTTCAAGATCGAGGTCGCCAGCCGCTAGGCTTCAACCCTCGGAAGACCATCCCCCCATCTCCTCGTTCATCCCCTTATCTCCCTACAAAATCTACCCACCCAAAAAACGCCCCGCAGCTAGCCCGCCAAGCGAGTTGCTTGAGCCCCGCCGCGGCCAGCATTAGACTAAGCGGCCGCTCAAGAACTCTCGGAATGCGCTAGCAAGAGGCGAGGCAGACGGCGTGGGTGATCAAGCAATCTCGGAAAAGATGGAAGCCGCCGGCGAGCGGATTCCCACCTACAGTCGTGTGACGGGCACGATCGAAGAGCTATCGTTCTTGCAAAAGTCGCTCCTGTTCGCCGAGCTAGCACGGGCTTCCTATTTCTCGCGGGGCGAAGCAGGCCGGATCGTCAACGAAATTGGCTTTCCGGAGATTCGCTTTTACGATCGCGATGGCGCCCAAGCTTACGTCTTCGCCAGCGACACCGACGCCATCGTTGCCTGCCGCGGAACGGAACCGCACGAGTGGAATGACATTCGGGCTGACCTCGACGCGATGACCGACCTGGCGGAAACCGTCGGCCGGGTGCATCGTGGCTTTAAGCGAGAAGTGGACGACCTGTGGCCGCGGCTCGAGCAGGCTCTGGTTAGCAACGAAAAGACCCTGTGGTTCGTTGGGCACTCACTTGGCGGCGCCATGGCGGCCATCTGTGCCGGTCGCTGCAAGCTGTCGCACATTCGCTCGACGCCGGCAGGCTTGTTTACGTTCGGCAGTCCACGCGTCGGCAATCGCCGCTACGTCAACTACGTTCGTCTGCCGTACTACCGCTGGGTGAATAACAACGACATCGTGCCCCGCGTACCGCCGCGGCTGTTTGGCTATCGCCACACGGGCGAAGAAATTTACCTCAATCGGCACGGCAAGATCAGCCAAGTGACCGGTCTGCTTCGGGCCCGCGACCGCTTTTGGGGATTCGTACGCTCGCTACGCAGGTGGCGGGTCGACCACTTCTCAGACCACTTGATGAGCGAATACATCCAAGCCATCCTCGCGCTGGCCGAGGAAGAACAGCAGAGCAGCGGGCCAGCGGCGAGCCCGGCTGCGATCCGCACGCCGCATACGCCTGCGACAACGACTCGCAAGGCGACTACCGCGAGCTGAGGGCTTCCGGCGCCGACGAATGGCCCCCTAGGGCTTTGGCGAGCGTGGCTTCTTGGCGACGGCGGCGCCATTGCTGCGGCCGTCGGCCTTGGCTTTTCGCTCCGTGGGCTTGCCTTCGGTCGTCTTGCGGTCGGCGGGCTTTGCCTTGGACGATCCGCCCGCCGGCTTGCTGGGCGTCGACTTGCTGGACGTCGACCTGGCAGCTCGCTTCTTCGCGGGCGCCTGGAGGGGCGTTTCGCCATTGGCCAAGTGAATCAATTCCTCTTGGCTACGATGCGGCTCGCCATCACCGCTACCACTCAGCAAATAGGCGCCGGACGATTCCAACTCGCGAGCACGCTGGTTGTCTCGCATGTAGATCGGCAGGATTTCGTCGACAATCCGCGACCGTAGATCAGGATCCTCCACGGGGAACATCACCTCGACCCGCCGCTCAAAGTTGCGTGGCATCCAGTCGGCGCTGCTCAGGAAGACTTGCTGCGAGGTCCCCTCGCCGAAGACAATTACCCGGCTGTGCTCCAGGAAGCGGTCGACCACGCTGCGGACGCGGATGTTCTCGCTCAACCCCGGCACGCCGGGCCGCAGGCAGCAGATGCCGCGAATGATCAAGTCGATCGGCGTGCCGGCTTCGCTTGCCCGGTACAGGGCTTCGATCGTTGGCTTATCGACCAGCGAGTTGAGCTTCGCAATGATTCGCGACTTCTTGCCAGATCGGGCCCGGGCTGCTTGCTCGTCGATGAGTTCGATCGTCCGCGTATGCAGATCCTGCGGGGCGACGACCAACTTGTCCCACTTGTGGCCCTGGGAATAGCCCGTCAAGAAGTTGAAGAGCGCCGATACATCGTCGGCAATCGCTTTGTCGGCGGTGAATAGCCCCAGGTCCGTATACAGCCGGGCGGTCGTTGGGTTGTAGTTGCCGGTGCCGAGGTGGGCGTAGCGGCGGACTTTTTTGCCCTCTTGCCGCACCACTAGCGCCAGCTTGCAGTGCGTTTTGAGATCCATAAAGCCGAACACCACGTGCACACCGGACCGCTCCATTCGCCGCGCCCACGAGATATTCGCCGCCTCGTCGAAGCGGGCCTTCAGCTCGACTAGTGCCGTGACGTGCTTTCCTTCTTCGGCAGCTTCGATCAGGGCTTCGATGATCGGGCTATCGCCACTGGTGCGATAGAGCGTTTGCTTGATCGCCAGCACATTGGGATCGTGGGCCGCCTTTTGGATGAAACCGACCACCGGCTGAAACGAATCGAACGGGTGGTGCAGCAGCACGTCCTTTTTGGTGATGTCGGCAAACACATCGGCGCCCGGATGCCACTGCGGGCTATGCCGGGGGACGAACCTCTTGTCTTGCAAATCCTTACGACTAACGAGCGACACCAGCTCCATTAATCCAGTCATGTCGATCGGGCCGTTAACGCGATAAATCTCGTCGTAGTCTGTTTCGGGCCCGTCGGCTTCGCTCTCTTCGCTACGGTGGACTTTCTCCTCTTCAGCAATCCGGCTGAGGAGTTTCGCTGACAGATCGGCCGACGCTTCCAGCCGCACTGCTTCGCTCCGCTGCCGGGCACGCAATCGCGACTCGATCGCCCGCAGCATATCGTCGCCCTCTTCGTCGAGCAGATCGATATCCATGTCACGAGTGACGCGAAAGCCGCCACAACTGATGATCTCGTAACCGCCGAAAACTTCTGGCAAACGAGTGGCGATGATGTCTTCTAGCAGCACAAAG
>JBCDCL010000066.1:0-10054 GCA_039182175.1 Planctomycetota bacterium | reverse complement strand
GGCCAACGCGGCGCGGGCCAGCATCGCCCGGTCGCCCGCTTCCGCATCGTTTGCGTAAGCGACTTGCACGTGGTTGGCTTGGTGCTTGGCCATCATTTGATCGCGAGTGACGCCATACAACACGCCGTGCATGATGGGCCATTGCGGCGTTGTCGAATCCCAGCGACGCTGCGTTTCCTCCTCGGGAAGCTCAATTGCCTTGCCGCGACCGAGATCCATGTGCAGTGCATTGTCCTGGACGTAAAGACGGGACCAGATGATCTCGCCGGGCTTCGCAACGCCAGTCAGTGTGGAACCGCCTTTGGGAAAGTACATCGGCGGTTGTCGCATACCCCAACTGCCGCTCCAGCCCCCGACGTTGTGCTCCGCCGGCACCGCGCCGGAGATCTCGAACACCCATACGTACTCGTCGGTCGTGCCTGATCGATCGTGATCGCCCCAACGCAGGTCGTGCAGCGTGTTCTCGACCGGCTGGCCCATGGCGTTGTGGAGGCGATTGATTAGCAATCCGTCTACGCCAGCGCACTCGTCTACCTCGTTGAAATGAACGATCGGCCCGCCGGGATACAGCTCCTCCTTGCCGCAGCGGCTGTGCACCGGCGGCCGCTCGCTGCTATTCAGCGTCCCTTCGACGAGGTCGGAAGCAGGCAGCAAATCCTTTAGTCCCTGCTGGTACTGAATGCCGATGGCGTCGCAACCGAAGTCATGAGCCAGGCGAACCGCCGCCACGTAGACTTTGCACTGCAAGAGGACCTGCGCTTCGGTCAGATGCTCATCTTCGTTGGGGCCGAAGTGGAACTTGAAGCCCTTTTCCTGGTACCAATCAAACACGCCGCGAGCTTCTTCGTCAGAAACCTGCGTCGCTTCGTGATACAATGCCGACTGGCTGAGGCGTTCTTTGAAGATACCGAGCGGATTGAGCAAGTGATCGGGGATGATGGCGTTGAACATCCCCATGCAACCCTCGTCGAAGACGCCCATGATGGCCTTGTCTTGACGAAGCTCGTCTGCCATTTCTTGGCCGAGTTGCTTGAGTTCGTCGTCGACCTTAACTTGCGACAACGGCTGCACGTGGTCGAGCGGATGGGTGCACGAGCCGGTCTCGAGCCAAGTCTTCAACGAGCCACGAAAGCGATCGTCGCCAAAATCTTCGCCCCATAGCGAGGAGTAGTTGACGCCCGCTTTCGTCAGCGAGCCGTTGAGGTTGAGCATACCAACGAGTCCCGGCCATTGGCCTGACCAGTTGGCGACTGTCAGGATCGGACCGCGGTGGCTCGTCAAACCGATTAGCACGTGATGCGAGTATTGCCAGACGGCCTCGGCAACGATCAATGGCGCTTCGGGATCGACATTTTCGAAGGCTTTGCGTCCTTGATGCTGGCTGGAGATAAAGCCATGCTTTTCGTGCTCGTCGTATTCGTGCACACGGACAACTTCGTAGCCGAAGTCGCTCACAGCCTCCCCTAGCGACTTCTCCAGCTCATGTTGTGCAGGCCAACAGGTTTGGTTGGCGGCGAGTCGTAGATCGCCGCTTGCGAGCAGTTGGACTTGTTTGGGCCCGCGTTGGGGCCGTTGAGTAGTGCGAGACACGGGCCGTTCTTCTTCTAAAATCGCAAAAAAACAATGGGCAGCCGAAGCCGAGGCATCGGAGCTAGCGGTTTGGTGCTGAAAGTGTACCTAGATCGCCGCCGTTTCGCACCAACAGAATTCCAGTTGTCAGCCGCGTGTCGATTCGACTTACGGACTCTGTGGCTATCTGTCGGCTATTCGGCCACGCTAGTACTCGAACACGACGCCGCAATGCATCGTGAATTCGGGAACGGTTACGGAATAGGTGTCGCCATCCTTGCGGATCTCAAGTGGCTGCTCGTCTGGAATCAGACGGGCAGTCTTGACCTGCTCTGGCACTCTCAACTTGACAGGCACATCGCTGAAAGGCACGAGATCTTCTATGAGTTCCAGTTCGCCCCGGTAGTGCGGGGCGGCATAAAGCAGGTGGGCAATATAGCGATTCTTGTCCGGCTGATGTAGCAGACTGACGCGACCGGCACTCGGTAGGTCGACTTCGAGACAAGGCTTCGCGTGAATCCGACGCAGGGCGGCTTCGAAGAGGTCGCGATGCGGTGGCGCGCCTCGCATTTTGTACATCCGGTCGAGCGGATGGGCAGAAAACAGCACCTTGTCCGTCTGGATAAGCGAGGGATGCTCGGCTGGGTCGGGCTTCTGCGGCGTGTTTTTGTGGGAAGAGAAGTGCTCGTAAGTTCGGCTGAAGTATGGTTCGTAAACTGCCGCCAGAACCTGAGCGTCGGGATGTGGCTTGACGCGGTACGCCGGGACGTAGTTCACCACCGGCGAGGTCATCAGGTGATCGCCAAGCTCGGGCGACGCGGCCGTGTAGTCAACATCGTAGCGAGGCCCGCCTAGTAGATCGGCGCCGACGTCCATGACGAGGTTCTGTTTATCTTCATCCATCGCCCCGTCGGCGAGGAAAAAGACGCCGCCGCCGGCCGCGACGAATTGCTCAATCGCGGCGACGTCCTCTGAATCTAGACACGGATAGCTCGGAACGACGAGGGTCTGGAACGTGTCGAGGTTCTCACGGGTTGCAATTCGGAAGGGCGTTTGCGTCTCGAGCAACAGCTTGGCGGCGCCCTGGTCCGTTTCGCTGTCGGTGGTGAACCACAGCCCGAGGTTTGCAACCGGTTGGCTGCCTGGGCCGTACTCTTCGATCTGCTGAACATATTTGAAGGCCTCGCCGACGTTGCGGTAGGTCTGCATGTCCATCAGCCCGGATGGATGAAGTTGATCCCCAAAGTTGCACGCCGAGCCGAATGCGATCATCGACGCCGCTTCGTACTTCAACCCGTTGGGATGCTTGAAGCCGCCGAACTCCCCCCACGAAGTGTGGAATTTGCCGCTCATCGCGCAGATCTGATAACCCTGATTCAGGTAATACTGCGACTTGAGGGGAAACTTGTCGTAACCGCCCCAGCCAGTTGGCAAGTCTTCCAAGTCCTGATGGGTATTGTGCTCGTAGGTGGCGTACCGCTGATTGGTATTCGCCCACAGAGACGTGGTGCCGTTAAAGAAGACCGTCGCGTTGGGATGATGCTCGGCGATGGTCTTCCGTAGGTCGACCATGTGCTCCTTGTAGACTTCGACGAAATTGCCCACGACCGCCTCGTGGTCGTCAACGTCGACGCCATTTTTCTTCATGCGTTCGCGACAGCGATCGCAGTAGCAGCCGTGGTAAGCCTGGTAGATGTCGAACCAAAAGCCATCGACGTCGTAGGACTCGCAAAGCTCAACCACTTGCTGCTTAATGTGCTCGTGATAGGAACCACTGGGGCACAGTAGCTTCCACCCGCCGTAGGGCTTGGGATCGCTAGGCTTCGCATTCTCGTCACCATCCCAGACGAGCGAGCCATCCTTCTTGCGTGCACACCACTCGGGATGGTTGATCGCGTCGTTAACCGACCACCCGACGGTGAAGTACAGCGGGCACTCTACGCCAATCTCGTGGCACGCTTCGATCTGGGCGCCAAGCAGATCAAACTTGAGATGCGGGTGTCGCTTCCCCACCTTCGTTGGGTAGTAGCTCCAACTGTGGTGCCCCTTCGCGAAAATGTTGATGCTATTGACGTGCCCTACTTTCAACGCCTCTTGCCACTGCTCCTTCGAGAATCGCTCGCCGATGCCGGGGATGTGCTCGGACGTGTGAAAATCGAGATGAATCTGTCGCGTCGGTAACGGCCGACTGGCTAGCGATAATTCGCTTGCCGATTGTTTCGACTGGTTCGTCTCAGCCTGCAACGCCGAACTTGAAATAACGACGAAACATGCCGCTAATAGTGCACTGACAAGTCTGATCAACATGGTGAAGGACCGATGAGTGGGGTGAGTCGTCGGATGAGGTAAGTCGCGTATCGCCGGCGAGCGTGTTTCGAGTGCCAGCAGGTTTTGCGTTCGCCTGAAAGCCTTGGCGTCTGGACGCCGTTCACTTTTGGTTCGTCTGCAACATGCTGGGCTTCGTCTTGCCAGCCGATATGTTCTTGCAAAAGTTTTTCGGCGAATCGCCAAATCGTTTCTTGAAGAGTCGCGAAAAGTGAAAAGTGTCTTGGTAGCCGACCGCTGCCGCCACTTCGCCAACGTTCATGGCCTGGCTCATTAACAGCTCTGCTGCGCGATTCATTTTGTGACGTACCAGGCATTGGTGGGGCGTCTCTTTCGAGAACCGGCGGAAGAGCCGACACAGATACGCCGGGCTCAATTCGACCGCAGCTGCTAGGTCGGCGAGGCTCGAAATCTCGGTGTAGTGATTGCCGATATGAGCAACCGCTTTCTCGTAGGATGCGAGTCCGCCATTGCCGGCGCTGTCTTCTGGATCAACGCTGGCAGCGACTGCCGACTTGAGCAGAATCAATTGCAGGTACTGATTACTCAACATCCCCTGCACCGGACCCGACCCCTTGCCTTCGTCAATCAAGTGGTCGAACAAGACGCGGATGCCACTGATATCCAAGCTGCACCGAACTTGTCCCGGATGGATGCAGCCCAGCTCGTCGAGCTTGGTGCTATCTTCGCACGTGTAGATGGCGAAGAACTTGTTCATCGGATCGGCGTCGTCTGCCCACAGGTCGTGCGGGGCATTCATGCCGTACGAAAACAACACGCCGGGGTATAGGTCGTGCATGGTCTCGCCAATCCGCAATCGCCCTTTGCCGCCAAATACGAACTCAACGATCACGCACGGGTACTCGCTCCGCGAGACATGATACGTCGGCATGCATTGCTCCCTGCCGGCGCAGAGTAAGCGGACCGGGAGCGTATTGGGTGTCGTCACCGTCGGGAAGCAGTACGCCGCGTCGGTAACTTCTGTCGCGATTGGCGGAAGGCCGGCGCGTACTCTATGGCGTCCGTCTTGCATCCCAATTGCCCCTAGCAGATGAGCAGGCCGAATAGGGCCTGATTAATGACCGTACTTGCGCGGTTTCGCGAGCATTCAGATAAGAACTTACTCGTTGTATTCTCACCTCAGGTCGCGGCAGCGCCTAGGTAGCTGCGGCGATTTTATGTAAATTATTAGCCTGGATGCTTGGCCAAGAATATGCATGGATCGAGATTGCCTCGCTTGCGTGTTCGTTCTGGGATGACGCTTTGTCGGCACATGCATTGATATTTGCCGATTTTGTGCGGGTTCACGCGTATCCATCTCGCCCCGGTGGTAGGGTCAAGATCATCATTTCCGCGGCTTCTGCATAATAATTGTTGACATAATCCGCATGTCTGATTAATTTGACAAAGAAGACAGCAAGTGCCTCCTCTTATCCCGGTCCTCTCTTCTCACATCACACTCACAAAGCAAAACCGCGAAACTCGGGAGCGGCAGCACGTTAGTCTGTTGCCAATCTAACGTCTTTAGAGTTCACTGGATTACACCACTTTTCCGTCATCATTTCTTGATGTCACACCTTTAGCCGTTTTTTTGGAGGGAAGTTCTTATGATTCGGCACTCTTTGCTTGCGGTGGCGGTCACCGCTCTCTTCTGCACTACCTCAGAGGGTATTGCCATCCTCACTTCGTTCGAGGAACTGTCTGTTGGCGACCCAGCTGCTGTCGGCACACCGAGCGGCGGTGGTCCGATCGGCGTTGTTGCTACTAGTCCCGGCGTTACCGACGGCTCTCAGGCAGCCGTGGCCACAAACTCGACCGGGTTCTACGACAAAATCGCATCTGTTTTGTTGCAAGGCTTGCTCGACACCTCCGTCGAACTCAATGTCATCTCCGTTGACTGGTCGTTCGATCCTTCTCCCGGCAGTGGGCCCGGTGGGTACAACGGTTACACCGCAGCAATCGGTGGTGGCGGCACGACAGTTGGATTTACGCCTCTCAACGTGTTGAGCGGCAACGAGTTTAGAGGCACCGATAGCGCAGATATGCAGACCGTCATCTATGAAATCTCGGACGCTCTGTGGGCAGATATGCTTGTTGACCTTGGCAACGGCGAAAATCTGCAGTTGGAGCTCTTCTCCAACAAGGACGGCAATCAAGTCGCGGGCACCTACACTGTCGACAATATTCTGATTGACGGCGCGATTATCGAGATTCCGGAGCCGAGCACCCTCGCCCTATGTGGCCTTGGAATTGCTGGCTTGGTCGCTCGCCGGCGTCGCTAGTATCGGCTAGAAACGGCGGGCGTACGGCCCAGCACCTTTGCTTGGCCATCTGTCCGGCCGTGACTACGAGTTACGAATTCAATCGCGTGTAATTGAAACTGCACAATCTAGGAGATGCTTCTCGTTCATGGACGAGGAGCATCTCCTTTTGTTTTGTGTGATCTGAGAATCCCGCTTTCGACTTGCGAAATATGGCCGGTCGTTCCCCGCGGGCTTGTCTTACTCTAAGAAGTGCCATCGAGTAACGGCTGTTCACCACGAAGTCTACAAGGAAGCGATCATAATGACTGCGGCAACGCATGAAGACTTGCTCAACGAACCCTACACGCTCTCCGAAGAGCAAATAGCTCAGTTTGCTGAGCAAGGTTTCATCAAGCTCAAGGATGTCTTCTCGCCAGAGGTACTCGATCACTATGGCAAAGCGATCACTGACTTCGTGATGGCCAAGAATGACCTGGCCAACATTCCGATGGAAGAGCGGAGCACCTACCAGAAGGCCTTCATCCAAATCAGCAACCTGTGGCGAGAGAGCGACGTTGCTCGCGAGTTTGTCTTTGGTAAGCGACTCGGACGGATCGCGGCACAGTTGCTGGAGGTGACGGGAGTGCGGATTTACCACGACCAAGCCCTCTACAAAGAACCGAGCGGCGGCTTTACCCCCTGGCATGCCGATCAACAGTACTGGCCGCTTGCAACCGACCGGACCGTAACCGCGTGGGTGCCCCTGCACGCTGCTTCTCTCGATATGGGGCCGCTGGCGTTCGCTGCCGGCTCGCAGAATCTGACCGAGGGGCGTGACTTAGAAATTAGCGATGACTCAGAGCGAATCATCGCTGAGAAGATGGAGAACGGCGGTTTCCCGATCAACGAACGTCCCTTCGACGCCGGCGAAGTCAGCTTTCATCTAGGTTGGACTTATCACCGAGCCGGTCCCAATACGACCACGGACCCACGTCGCATCATGACGGTCATCTACATGGATGAGGACATGACGCTCAAGGAGCCAGAGAACGAAAACCAGCAACGCGACTGGGAAATGTGGTGCCCTGGGGCCAAAATCGACGAAGTCATCGACACGCCATTTAATCCGGTCGTTTATTCGTCGCGTTAACGGGCGTCGTAGTCTGGGCAATCGGGCAAAATATCCGTGACACGGATAGGTTGAGTTGCCGTCGCGGGTGACCGCGGGCTCAGTAGAGAGTTCCTGATCGGGCTGTTGCGAAGTAAGATCGGTGGCTGAACGAGCAACGGGCGTGACGAGCTTGTTGCTCCGTAGCCCCATCGTCTACCGGTCTGCCTGCCGTGCCACGTCCGAATACTAACGCAAAGCCCGTGCGTCGATGGCACGATTTGCGCACCGTGCAATTCGCTCAGGTCGACAAGCAGGCAGCCGTCGCTGTGTTGCCGGTGGGGGCGATCGAGCAGCATGGTCCTCACCTGCCGGTTTCGGTCGACACCACAATTCTGGTCGGTCTCATTGATCGCCTGGTCGAGTCGATGCCGGACGAACTACTGGCGTATTTCCTGCCGGTGCTCCCCTATGGCAAGAGTAACGAGCACGCTGATTTCCCGGGGACGCTGTCGCTAAGCGGAGAGACGCTGCTGAGCGTCGTGTTGGAGATCGGCGCCAGCGTCGCGGCCAGTGGGTTCCGCCGCCTCGTGTTGCTGAATAGCCATGGCGGCCAAAGTCCCGTGCTCGACATCGCGGCCCGCGATCTGCGCATCAAGCACAACATGCTGGTGGTCTCCAGCAATTGGTTTTCGCTTGGGATGCCGGAAGGCTTATTTTCGGAACGTGAACTCAATCACGGCGTTCACGCTGGCCAGATGGAAACGAGTGTCATGCAGTGCCTCGATCCTCGGCATGTCGATATGAGCCAAGCTCAGGATTTCGTATCGCTGACGGAAGAGCTAGCCGAAGAGAATCGTCATTTGTCGCTCAAACCGGGTGGCAAGCTCGGCTGGAAGAGCCAAGACCTCAATCCGCACGGCGCCTGCGGCGACGCCCGATCGGCGACGCCCGAGGCGGGCCAAGCGGTAATCGACAACGCAGTCCAACAGATCGTCGCGTTGCTGCAGGAAGTCGCCCGATTTCCGCTTTCGCGTCTCGATCGTGTACCGTCGCTCTAACGCAACGAGATTCGCCCTTGCCCACGCCTGAGACCGTTGCTGACTCACGCGAGACTGCCGTCGAAATGGTGGGCGTTGAGAAGCGATTTGCAAACGGCACTCTGGCATTGCAATCTTTGAATCTGGGCATCGATCGTGGCAGTTTTAATTGCTTCGTCGGCCCCTCAGGATGTGGCAAAAGCACAGCCCTACGAATCATCGCCGGCCTGACGAGTGTGACATCGGGTGAGGTCCACTGGAGCGGTTCTGCAATACGTAACGGCCAGCACGAGGTTGGATTCGTGTTTCAAGAACCCACCCTGATGCCGTGGCGGCGGGTGCGAGACAACGTTCGTCTGCCCCTACAGTTGCGAGGCGTTTCGCGGGCAGACTCAAAAGATGCCGTAGACGAGGCTCTGGAGTTGGTCGGCCTGGCGGACTTCGCTCGTGCTTACCCACGCGAGTTGTCGGGGGGCATGAAGATGCGTGTCTCAATCGCTCGGGCCCTCGTAACCAAGCCCGATATCTTGCTGATGGACGAGCCGTTCGCTGCACTAGACGAAATGACTCGCTTCAAACTCAACGACGATCTACTTCGCTTGTGGCAGGAGCGTCGCTGGACGGTGGTGTTTGTAACGCACAGCGTCTACGAGTCGGTCTATCTTGCTAACCGCGTGGTGGTCATGGCGCCCAGGCCGGGACGAGTCGTCGATTTGGTGCAAGTCGATGCTCCGCACCCGCGCGACGATTCGTTCCGACGTAGCAGCGAATACGCCGACTGCTGCAGTCGGGTGTCGCGTTCTCTTGCGGAGAGCATGCCGGAGGGGATTAAGTGAGCGGTGCTTCGCGAAAAACTTGGCTCGACCATTGGTTGCTGCGGGCGGCAATCCCCATCGCCATTGGCGCCGTTGCGATGGGGTGCTGGGAACTGTTGGTGCATGTAAAAGAGATTCCCGAGTACATCTTGCCGGCGCCGAGCGTGATCGGCAAAACACTGGTCGCGGAGTGGGATTCGCTTTCAGCGGTTTGGCTCGTAACGCTACAAACGATGTTTGCCTCGCTAGGGTTAGCCGTTGTTGGCGGAGTGCTGTTGGCGATGCTGTTTAGCGTGTCACGGCTGCTGGAGATCAGCCTATTCCCCCATGCAGTCGTCCTGCAGGTGACCCCTCTGATTGCGATTGCGCCCCTCATCATGGTCTGGCTAGGTGATTATCCGTTTTTGGTGCTCTTGCTGTGTGCGTTCATCGTGTCGTTCTTTCCGATCCTGTCAAACACGGTGGTGGGTCTAAAGAGTGCTGACCACAACCTGGGCGACCTGATGCGGCTTTATCGCGCATCGCCCTGGCAGCGACTACGATTTCTGCTCGTACCAACAGCGTTGCCGTACTTTCTCGCAGGGCTCAAGATCGCTGCGAACCTCGCCTTAGTTGGCGCCGTAGTGGGCGAGTTCGTTGTTGGGCCTGGCGGTGACAAGACAGGTCTAGCGTCGACGATTCTTGAAAGCAGCTTCCGCCTCGACATTGCCAAGATGTTCGCCGCGTTGGCGTTGATCTCTGCGACGGGCATCGCCGCTTATTTGGCGACCCATGCCCTCAGCCAGTTGCTTCTTGGCGCCTGGCACGAGAGTGCGGTGCGGAGAGATGCGTAATGGGGTGGATTGAGCTACCAGCGAACGACGTTTTTTTGCTTCGCAGTGTCTGCATACCGGCCGTGCTGCTAGATCACGAAGCCGCGGTGAGCCCGCCAGCCGCGCCTCTTCGGCAAGAGTT
>JBCDCL010000065.1:0-10093 GCA_039182175.1 Planctomycetota bacterium | reverse complement strand
GGCTCGACCACGATCTGGCGTACCGGCAAATCAAGATGGGCGCCATCGACCTGATGGATGTCTACGCAACCGATGCCGAGATTGCTAAGTACAACCTCACGCTGCTAGAAGACGATCGCGAGCACTTCCCTCGCTACGATGCCGTACTGCTCTACCGCGACGACTTGCCCGAGCGTGCGCCCGACGCACTCGAATCGATGCTGCGACTGGTCGGTGGGATTTCGCGTGAGCAGATGATGCAGATGAATAGTCAGGTGGTGAACGACCGGCGGACGCCTGAGCGCGTAACGGCCGAGTTCCTAAGCGACCGCTTTGGCGTCGAAAGCGAATCGAGCGACGATACGCTCGCCCAACGCGTCTGGCAGCGGACGGGCGAGCACTTGGATCTGGTTCGCAAGTCGCTCATTCCCGCGATCTTGATCGCGATTCCGCTCGGCGTCTTCGCCGCCAAGTACCCCCGCATCGGGCAAGGCATCTTGGCGGTGGTCGGCACGATCCAAACGATCCCCTCACTAGCCTTGCTGGTGGTGTTGATGCCGGTGATTGCGTGGCTTGGCGCCAGTAGCGTCGGGCCGGGGTCGGCAACCGCCGTTACCGCGCTATTGCTCTACAGTCTGCTGCCGATTGTTCGCAATACGCACGCCGGTTTGCACGGCATCGAAGGCGAATATCGCGAAGCGGCTGCGTCGCTTGGCTTGCCTGCGATGTTTCGCCTAGTGCATATCGAATTGCCGCTGGCGTCGCGGAGCATCCTGGCGGGCATCAAAACGGCGGCGGTGCTGAACGTCGGCTTCGCAACGCTCGGCGCCTTGATTGGCGCCGGGGGGTACGGTCAGACTATCTTGCAAGGCATTCGCTTGAACGACACGGCCCGCATCCTCGAAGGCGCCATCCCATCAGCGGTCCTCGCCCTGGTAGTGCAAGCTGGCTTTGAGCTGAGCGAACGCTTTGTCGTGCCCGCGGGCCTGCGAATCAAACGCGCTAGTTAATCATCCCGCTGCAAGCCAATCTATCAACCGAAAGTCCCCCCATGCCGCAAGCCATTTGGAACGACACTGTCATTGCCGAGAGTGACGCCACGGTAATGGTAGAAGGCAACCACTACTTCCCGGCCGACTCGCTAAAGGATGAATACTTTCGCGAAAGCACGGCGACCAGCGTCTGTGGCTGGAAGGGGACGGCCAACTACTACGATGTGGTGGTCGATGGCCAAGTGAACGAGCAGGCGGCGTGGGTCTACCGCGAGCCGAAGTCCGAGGCAGCGTCGATCAAGGGGCATGTCGCCTTTTGGAAAGGCGTCACCATAGAAAATTCTGCGGGAGAAACCCCCGATGCCAACGCAGGCGACGGCCTCACCGGCCAGTGCGAAGTCTAACGCCAGCGGCCCCAGCCAATCTGGCGACGCGAGTCTTGCTGATCGCTACCAGTGCGTCCGGCAGTTTAGCGAGCAACTTGCCGAGCCGCTTTCGCCCGAGGACTGCGGCATCCAGTCGATGCCCGACGCCAGCCCGGTGAAGTGGCACCTTGCGCACACCACTTGGTTCTTCGAGACCTTTCTGCTCAAAGATCGTCCTGGGTACGAGCGGTTCGACGACCGGTTCACGCATCTCTTCAACTCGTATTACAACGCCGTCGGCGAGCAGTTCACCCGCTCGCAGCGAGGCGTGCTGTCGCGGCCTTCGTTCGACGAGATGCAGGCTTATCGCCGCCATGTTGATCAGCATATGGCGACGCTGCTCGACTCGCCCGATGAACAAATCGCACGCATCGTCGAAATCGGTCTGCATCACGAGCAGCAGCATCAAGAACTCATCCTGACCGACATCAAGCACGCCCTGTCGCAAAGCCCCTTGCGGCCGGTTTACCAAGCGGGCGAATTCGTGACCGCGGCCGGCAACGCCTCCGATGGCGATTGGCTAGAGTTTGACGAGGGCGTCTACGAGATCGGTCATCCCAGCTCAGACCAGGTAGGCGAAGGATTTGCGTTCGATAACGAATCGCCTCGGCATCGCGTCTTTGTCGACGCCTTCCAAATTGCCGACCGGCCGGTGACTTGTGGCGAGTACTGCCGGTTTATCGAAGATGGTGGTTACCAGCGGCCCGAATTGTGGTTGTCGCTCGGCTGGGCGACGGTCAGCGAGCACGGCTGGCAGGCGCCCTACTATTGGCGTGCCGAGAGCGACAGCTGGCGGCAGTTCACGCTTGCTGGCGATGTGGAAGTCAATCCTGCGGCGCCCGTTTGTCACGTGAGTTACTTTGAAGCCGATGCCTACGCTCGCTGGGCAGGCGCCCGGTTGCCGACCGAGGCCGAGTGGGAAGTAGCAGAGCGGGAAGTAGCAGCGCAGGAAGTCGCCTCGACCGCGTCCACAGGCGGGCTGCCCTCGGCCGGCGGATTCGTTGACCAGCTGCTCGCCGCCGGCGCCGCGGTGCACCCTGGCCGCACCTGGGAATGGACCGCCAGTCCCTACACCGCCTACCCCGGCTACCAGGCGCCCGACGGCGCGTTGGGCGAGTACAACGGCAAGTTCATGTGCAACCAGTTCGTCCTCCGCGGCGGCTCATGCGCGACGCACTCCTCACACATCCGCAGCACGTACCGCAACTTCTTCCCCCCCGAAGCTCGCTGGCAATTCACTGGGATACGGCTATGCCGGTAGGATGGCTGGAAGTGTGCAATGTCTCTTCAAGCAGAACGGGGCGTTGAGCGGCCGAGGTGGGTCACTCTTGGGCGATTTAGCTTTCAGCCCTTCAAGACAAAGGACAATTCGACCTTATACACTAATGGCCTGCATCGATTCGCACTTTGAATCGGAAACGATGATTCGAGAGACGCAAACTACAGCCGATAAAAGAAGCAATTCCGAGCAAGGATAGTGCCAGGGCACTTGGCTCGGGAATTGCGACCGCTTTGCTCACGAAGATGCCTGAAGTGCCATCGGTGAAGGTGGCGTGGAAGGCGATCTCGCCACGGTCATTGAGCTGCGGAGCAAAGGCTCCGAATCCGATTGTCGCTATGGTTCGTAGATCCTCGATGAGTGGGTCGTCGTTCACGTCGATCTCGTCCCCTACTTGGACAACGAGTGACAACACATCGTCGAGGGACTTCGCCCAGATTCCGCCGTTATTGCTATCGCTGATTCCCACTCCCTCAAGACCAGCACGAATCATGTACTGCCCTAGAGCATTGACGACGGGGCTGCCGATGCCATCGAGCGTAATGCCTGTAGGCAAGCCGGGGGCTTGATCGCCATCGATGAAGACAGGCGTCGGATCTCCGCCATTCTCGGAGAGCCACAGACCGCCAACAAAATCCAGCAGGTCGATCCCACCGCCTTCTACTGTCGCGGTGAAATAGACCTGCCCCGGTTCTCCAGGCGATGGGCGTCCTAACGTGGCGAACTGAACGCCCTCTTGGAAGCCAGGTGCGGCGTCTTTATTTTGGACGATCAGTTGCAGTTGGCTGCTACCGGCGTCGCTCCAGATGCCAGAGGAGTTGAATCCTGGGGTGATGCCATCGCCTTCGACGTTGGCATAGAAAACAATCTCTCCGGCGTTGCTGATTTCCATTAAGTCATGCCGAAAAGAGACAAAGCTAACATCCCCCTCAACTCCTGGCGCCGGTTCACCTTCGCTTACGATCAAGGCAAGTCCACCGTTACGGTTTGAGAAGACGCCGTTTGGGACTGCACTGCCACTGTTTTGTTGGCCCAGTTGACCAACGAAGACCGTGTCTCCAACATCGTTGAAATCAACCGGATCGTTGCCGAAACCGTTCGGGTTAAACGAGATGAACACAACTCCATCCGAGTGTCCCGGAGCTTGGTCGAGCGAACGAGATACCAGTTGGAACCCCTTGTCAAGCATCAGGGTTCCGGCAGTCTGAAAGCTACCTAAGCCGTTCAAGCCAGTAGTTGCATTGATACCGAAACCCTTAGAGGTTGATTGAATCTCTTCGCTGAAAAGGCCCCAGTTAAAGCCCGCAGGCAGGCCCTCTACCTCACTCTGTGTAGCCGCCAAATTCATTAAGCCGGACGCTGTTTCGCTCCAGACCCCTTCCCATATGGCTTCATCAATAGTCTGAAATCCCGACAGCTCAGACTGAAACGTACTCCGTCCCTGTTCATCAATTACCGGAAAGGCAAGATTGGAGAAGACTAAGCCGTCAGGTACACCGGGAGCTTGATCTCCCTCACGGGCCACGAGTCCTAGGGCTCCCTGTGATTCACTCCAAATACCTATGAAGTTGGCAGCGTTCACACCGGGGCCATCCACGAACGCTTGAAACGCAATATCACCGGTGTTCGCGAAGTCGAAAGCGTCCAAATCAAAGAAACTGACGCCATCAGCAGTACCCGGAGCCTGTTGCCCGGTGAGAGCTACTGTCCGCAGATCACCGTCCGCTTGTGCCTGCGTCGGCAAGATCGCCGCGAACAGAACCAAAGCCATTGGCCATCGTTTCCAATCGTGCAGCTGCATCGGTTGCTTCCTTGCGTGTTGACCAAGAGCCCACAAAAAAACCCAACTCAGGCGTCCGTTCGCCGACTACCGGCGAGGAGACGCTTGGGTTGGGAGCAGGCTGTGTGAGGTCGGCTCTAGCTTGGGGTATAAAGGTTAGGACATGAGTAAGAGTCGCAACGCTGCCCGCGTTTGTCAATGTCAGTGCAGCTGCCCGCAAAAGCACAGTGGTTGAGTCTTTGCATTAGCGCTGCCAATATCGAATTATGCGCAAGGCGGGCGAGTCATTTGCAGCTTGCACCAGATGGCTTAGTGACAAATGTGGCGTCGCCCTGAGCAGACTCGGCCTACGTCCTAGAGTGCCACCGCGACTCAAACGCCGCAGAACTTATCCAGACTTGCTCGCTACCGCTGGACGCGGTGCGTAGGCACGGGGCGGCCGGGGCGGAAGCAGGCGAGGTCGGCCACTTGGCACTCGGCGCCTCGATTGCTCGCGATTTGCTCGAGCGTCTTGCGAGTGAGCGGCTCGAGCACTTCGGGCGCCGCGGCGACGCGGGCGTTGACCAGCAGTTGGATCTCGCTGGCGGCAGCATCGCTTGCTACCGAAAGCGTCGCCGGCGTGTCGCTACTGACCAGGTTGGCCATGGCGGTGGCGTCGCCCGCCTGGCAGAGAATCTTCAGGTGCGCCGGTTCGGCGCCGGCGGTGAGCAACTCGATTTGCATCCGACTAACCAACTCCTCCGCCAGTCGGTCGAGGGCGATCGGCTTGCTGCTGCGAAACTGAGCCGTCGCGTTGAGCCAACCAAGCTCGGCCTCGCCCTCGGCATATTCGTCGTAGTCGACCTGCATCGTTTCGTTGATGGGCGCCGCGTCGCTGTCGAGGGCGTCGATCAGTTCGTCGAGGTTTTCGCCCGTCTTGGCCGAGAGGCCAATGATCCGCCGGCCGGGATATTCGGTTTGGATTTGCGTCCGCAGCGTGCGAACTTCGTCGGCCGGGAGTTCGTCGATCCGGTTGAGGACGACAATCTCCGATTCTTCCAATTGCTTGCGAAAGATGTATTCGGCCTTAGGAGAGAAGCCGCCGCCCTCCGACCCGGCGAGGATTTTCTTGCCGTGGCTAGGCTTCAGCACCACGGCGTAGGGACTGTGCGTGAACTGCTGGCCTAGCTGCTCGGCCATCGGAATGGCGATGGTGGCGATCAAGTCGGTGCAGCTGCCAACCGGCTCGGCAAGAATCACGTCGGGCCGCTGGCGATTGCCGAACGCCTGCATCGCGTCGACCAGCCCGTCGAAGTTGCAGCAAAAGCAAGAGCCGGCCACTTCGTTGACGTCGTAGCCTTGGCTTTCGAGCAGCCGGGTATCGACCAGGCCGGCGGCTTGGTCGTTGGTGACGATGCCAACGTGCAGGCCTTGCGACTGGTACGCAGCCGCCAGTCGCGAGATGAGCGTCGTCTTGCCGGCGCCCAGAAAGCCGCCGACCATGACAAAACGAATAGGCTCGGACATCAGCAAACGCCTTTCGCGGTAGGTTGCAGTTGGCCATCGACAGCGATCCGCTCGTCAAACACAAAGCAGACGCCATCGTAGTGCTCGCCACCGCACTGCTCGAAGTACTTTAAGATGCCACCGTCAAGTTGATAAACGTTTTTGAAACCGGCTTGCTGCATGTAAGGGCCTGCCTTCTCGCAGCGAATGCCGCCGGTGCAGAACATGACGATCGTTTCGTCCTTCCGCTCCGCAGGCAACTGGTCGACCGCTTGGGGGAAGTGCCGAAAGTGAGCGACGCCAATCGGCTCGGCGCCGGCGAAGGTGCCGTGGGCGATTTCGTACTCGTTGCGTACATCGAGCAGCGTCACCGGCCGACCTTCGTCGAGCCACTGCTTCAGCTCGGCAGCCGGCAACTTGGGCGCGGTTCGCTCGGCCGGTTGCACGCTGTCGACACCAAAGGCAATGATCTCTCGCTTGAGCTTCACCTTCATTCGCAAGAAGGGCTGGTGATCGGTGTAGCTTTCTTTGATGTCGAGGGCGCCAATCTCGGCGTCGGCTTGCAACTCGCTGGCAAACGTATCGATGGCGTCCCGCTCGCCCGCCAGAAAGAGGTTGATCCCTTCGGGGCTAAGCAGAATGGTCCCCTTGAGCCGCAACTCGTCGGCCCGTTCGCGTAATCGCTGGCGACGCTCCGGCAACGCCGTGAGCGGTGTGAATTTGTAGGCGGCGATGTTGACGATCGGGGGCGCCATCGACGAGCACAGGAGGTGGGCAACTTTCAGGCGGGATTAGTTTGCAGCATACGTCATGGCCGCGGCGATTGCCAAGCGGCGCGGTGGCAATTGCCGGCGCCCTCGCCCTTGGCCCTATGCAGGCGCCGGCCTACGTTTCCGTAGTGACGTTTGCAGCCCGACCTATCAGCCCCGCTAGCAAGAATGCCTGAAGGCCATACGATTCACCGGATTGCTCGCGACTATGCCAAGGATTTTGTTGGGCAGAAGTTGACGGTCCTCTCCCCGCAGGGCCGGTTTGCCGAGGGCGCCGAGGTGCTGAGTGGGCGAACGCTTCAGGCGATCGAAGCCCACGGCAAGCACCTTTTCTACCGCTTCAGTGGTAGCAAGACGCTGCATGTGCATCTCGGCTTGTACGGCAAGTTTCGCAAGCACAAGTCGCCGCCGCCCGAGCCGCGTGGCCAAGTGCGATTGCGAGTGATTGGCGATGAGAAGGCCTTCGATCTCAACGGGCCAAACGCTTGCCATTTGGTCACCAAGAAAGAAGCGGGCGCCATCTTCGATCGCCTAGGCGAAGACCCCCTGCGAGACGACGCCGACCCCGACCGCGCCTGGGATCGCATCCAGCGTAGCCGGGCAGCGATTGGCACGCTGCTACTCAATCAAGAAGTGATCGCCGGCGTGGGGAACATCTACCGCAGCGAGGTGCTCTACCTACTGGGCATTCACCCCGAAACGCCCGGCAATGCTTTCTCGCCTGAGCAGTTCGACCAGTTGTGGGACAAGCTTTGCACACTGCTAGAAATTGGCGTCCGCTACAACCGAATCATCATTGCCGAGCCCGACGCCATTGGCAAACCTCGCGGCCGAATGAAACGCGAAGAACGCTTGCTCGTTTATAAGCACGAGCGCTGCAAGGAGTGCGATACCAAGATCAAATCATGGCAACTCGGCGCCCGCACCGTCTATGCGTGCCCGCAGTGTCAAAAGAAGCAGCGCACGAAGAAACAGCGTGCGAAGTAATCCGAGCATCGCTTGTTTAGAAAGTCGGGTTGCTTCGACACTTTCTGTAGGGAGATAGGGGGGATGATTTTGGAGATGAGGGGATGGCGGTGCGAGGGTTGAAAATGCAACGGCAGGCAATTCATGAGCGTTGATGAAGTGATTAGAAGTGATTTATCCGAGGAGATGACGCACGTAGTCAATTAACTTCTTCTTGTCTTTTGCCAGGCAAGAAAAACGCAACCTACACCACCGCCATCCCCCTCATCTCCAAAATCATCCCCCCATCCCCCTACTTAATCGTTGCCTAAAGTCAGACCAAGCGTAGGGTCGGCGATCCAGCCTTCAACGGGGTCGGCGTCGGTGGGGATGATGGCGGGATTCAAATGCCAGGCGGCGGCTTGGATGAGGCAGAATACCGCGTCGAGTGAATCGCCCGTAGCGTCGTCAACGATTTGCCGCTTCAGCTTGGTGGCGAGGGAGAGCTTGACGCCATAGGCAGCCAAGGCGGTGGACGATTGGCACTGCTTGAGTAGCCGTTCGCGGGCCTGGCGGCGCTGGTCAGAATCGGCTTGGTCGTTCTTGTACTTCGGCGGCGACTTGCCTGATTGCCTAGCTGAGTTATGAGGCAAGTGGCGAGCCAAGTGGCGAGTTACCAACGCCGGGTAACCTTCTATCACCGTGCGATTGGGATCGCCTGCGTGGCAAGGCATGATCGTGGCGCCCGATTGCAGAACCCGCGCGGCGCCTTCGAAAAACATCTTTCCCACCGGCACGCCGTACAGCATCATCGGACTGCACGACTTGGCGAGCGTGTCGGTCTCGCGAAGGTGGTGTTTATCACCAACCGGCTGGCCGGCGCAGTAGTCGGTGAGCAACGCGCAGAACGCCTGCTTGTCGAGCTTGGCGACCTCGGCAATATACGCCTCCCAATCCTCTGGCCAGCCGAGCGCTTGCACCAACCGGCGCGGCTGACCTAGGGGAAAGTCGACAGCCGCGATCCACGGCCCAGGCGCAGCGAGAAAGGCGTCAAACGGCGCGAAGGAATCCCAGGCCAGTAGCTCGTTGCACGCGAGCCGGTCACCTTTCAGTTCGCCACGAGCACAGACTATCGGCTTGGCTCTTCGCGGCGCCGAAGTGAAGTCGATGCCCAGTAATTGCATGACGAAGTTTTCTCGCGGCGCGACGGCCTACGCCTTAGCAAACGATTTGCGGAGCTTCTTCGCTTGCTTGCTAATCTCCTTGAGCTCGTCGTCATCCTTGCGATCGATGTTACGCAGTTGCAAGGCCATGCGAGAGTTGTCGGACAAGTCGTCTTGATGCCGCTGCAAGAAGTCCCAGTAGAGCGTCGTGAAGGGGCAGGCATCGTCGCCGGTTGCCTCGCCATGCTTGTATTTGCAGTTCTTGCAGTAGTTGCTCATCTTGTTGATGTAGTTACCCGAAGCGGCGTAGGGCTTGCTTGCCATCACGCCATCGTCGGCATACTGCGACATGCCAAATGAGTTGGGCAGTTCGACCCACTCAACGGCATCGACGTAGACGTCCAAATACCACTCGTGCACCTTCTTCGGGTCGACGCCCAGCAGCAAGCAGAACAGCCCGGTAACCATCAGGCGCTGGATATGGTGGGCGTACCCGTATTCCAGCGTTTGGCCGATCGCTTGGCTTAGGCACTCCATGTCGGTCTCGCCGGTCCAGAAGAACTCGGGCAGCGGCCCGTCGGCGCCCAGCGTATTGCGCTCGAGGTAGTCAGGCATGTAGAGCCAATAGATGCCCCGCACGTACTCTCGCCAGCCGAGGATCTGGCGAATGAATCCCTCGACCGCATTCAGCGGCGCGTCGTCATCTTCGTAGGCGTCGACCGCTTGTTGCACGACGTCACGCGGATCGAGCAATTTCAAGTTGAGCGACGTCGACAACCGCGAGTGGTACAAGTAAGGCTCATCAGTCCACATCGCATCTTGGTATTCGCCAAAATCGGCGAGGCGATGCTTGATGAAGTCTTTGAGCGCCTGCTTTGCTTCTTTCGAGGTGACCGGCCAGTCGAAGTGCTCCAAGCTGCCGGGGTGGTTCTCGAATCGCTTCTCTACCAGATCGAGAACATCCTGGGTGATTTCGTCCGGCTTGAACTTCTTGGCTTCCGGCACCGACTGCGGACCCTCTTTGCCAAACGTGCCGCGGTTCTTGCTGTCATAATTCCATTCCCCACCGACTGGTTTGTCCTCGTCGGTGATCAGCACGTCGTGCTTGCGGCGTAGCTCGCGATAGAAGTATTCAAGCCGAAGTTGTTTACGTCCCTCGGCATGCTCGGCAAACTCCTCGGGCGTCGAGAAGAAGTGCCGATCGGGGCGAATCTCTAGGTCGAGGTCCAAATCGTCGGCGGCATCTTTTAGCGCCCCTTGCACACGCCATTCGCC
>JBCDCL010000064.1:0-10100 GCA_039182175.1 Planctomycetota bacterium | reverse complement strand
CTCGCTACCGAGACGCGTAAGGGCACACTCGACAGTCAGGGTAACTTGCTGGAGGACGAGACCTACGAAACCATCTTTACTTACGATCAGTCAGGCCGCCAAACTGAAATCGAGTACGACAACGACGAGACGGTCAGCACCACCTACGACTACGAGACGATCGGCGTTTTGCAGAGTGACGACAGCGTCAGTAATGAGCATCTCCGCAAAGTAAGCAGAGAGTCACGAGACGGTGTGTCGACATACCAATGGATCGACGCGGCCGGGCAGATCGTCCAAGAGCAAAATGCCTTTGGAGGGCTGACCCATCATGTCTACGACTCCGCCGGCAACCGTTCGAAGACACATGTCAAAGTTACCGAAGTCGCGGGAGTGACCGACCGTACAACGGCCTACCAGTACGATGATCTCAACCGTCTGCGTATCACAACGCAAAAGGGTATAGCCGGTGCACCAGATCTCGTCACGCGTGTCGACTACTACAACACCGCGCCCCTCTACGGACAGTGGGATGTTGTAGTCATTGATCCCGCCGGTAGCGTGACCAAGACCGCCTACGACTCCACCGGTGCCGTGATCGCCGTGCGGCGGAGCGGACCGACAGAGGAACCCGGCGACCAGCTAGTAATCAACACTTATGACTACGGTTCTGGTATTACGGTCGTCACAACGCGTACGACGAGTCACGACGGTGAGCATGCACTCACTTCGTCTGTCGACACCTACGTGACTCGGAGTGTGCGGAACACACGTGGCGATGTTCTTTTGACGGCGGTTCGGAACGAAATAGGGAATCAAGACGACGCAGTCGACGTTTCGGGAGTCCTATCGAATCAGTATCTGCTACGCAACTCGACAAAATACGGCGAGCATGGCAATCCAATCGAAACTACCGACGGCGAAGACAGGAAAACGTTCTATGCGTACGACTACGCACGTACCGGGCTAGGAATCGTCTCGAAAATGACGACGCCCAGCAGCATTGTTTCCTATCAATACGATTCGGCAGGAAATCGCGTCGCTCAGAAACAGCAGGGCCATCGACTGGAGAAACTCGACAACAAGCAAAAGGTGGTCGACTCGGAGTTTGCCAACGTTACCTACCAAGAGTACGACTTGCTCGGCCGGCTTACGGACGAAACCACACAGGTAGGTATTGACGCCACGATTGATGCCGAGGGTGTCCGCACAGACACCAATGAAGAGGTAACGCGAGAATGGACTTACGATGAACTGACCACGACCTATGTCGACCGTAATGGAGTCACGACGCAAACGACGTTCAATCCAGCCCAGCAGACACGCACCGAAGTAGCCACCTATCTACCCGACGCAGGATCGAACGCCCAGAAAACGCAAACGACCACAACGACTTATTACTCCAATGGATCAGTCAGGTCCCTTCGAGAGACTTGGGCGCTGAATGGCGCGACGTTCAGTGATTCGAAAATCGAGTTCACGTATGACGCCTACGGACGGCAACAATCGGCGACCACAACCAACAAGTTCCAGACGGACGATAGATTAGCTACGATCGCCGAGTTTGCGCACAAGCAAGAGAATGCTTACCACGAGAATGGCGCTCTTGAGGAAAGCAAGTGGAGCTTTGATCTAGCGAATTCGTCGAATCCTACGTTCACTACCGCACGCACCACAAACTACGAACTTGACAGCCGCGGGCGCATTTTCAAGGCGAGCCAAACGTTCGCAGGTTCTTCGTTGTGGCATAACGATACGGACTTCAACCAACTGGCCAAGTCGGTTGAGATCGCCTACAGCGCTGACGGCAAACGCCAGACGCTCACTCGGCAAGGTGGCGGGAATAACGTTCCCCAGAGTGCAACGCAATATAGCTACAGCGCGCTTGGCAAGTTGAGCCGGCTGACGCACCAAGGCGCCCACAGTGACTCGTCGATCGCCAACTCGCCGATCGCCAAGTACGTGTCTGAGTTTGACGTCAACGACCGGCTCACGCTGCTGACGCAAGATTTCTTCGTCTGGGGGGGGAATGAGGTCAATCGGCTGCACCACGTGCGTCAAGAATACACCTACAACGAGCAAGGCGAACGCATCCTGGTGGGGGCGCCCACCGTTGGAGATATAGGGCCCGAAAACTCCGATCTCGATCCAGAGGGCGACGATCCGAAGATTGCCGAACCGCAGTTCCACGACATCGATGGCGCAGGCAACCGCGTCGATAACGAGTCGACCATCGTCGCCGGCAATCGCCTGCTAAATGACGCGAATTTCGTCTACGAGTACGACAAAGAAGGCAACCTGACGCAGAAGCTTGCCATCGCCACGGGAGACTATTGGACGTACACGTGGGATCGTCGCGGCCGGATGCTCAGCGCATCGTTCTATCTCTCGGGCACAGTGCTCCAAAAGCAGATCGACTACCGTTACGACGCGATGGGTCGCCAGACGGTCAAGCAAGTAACAGATCCCGCGTCGATCGATCCACCGATTGTAACTGCCTACGTACACGACGGCGCCAAACGGCAGTTCGAAATCAACGTCGTGGCGAACGATTCGAAGATTGATAACAGCTACTTCTACGCACCTGGCGGTGACCTGGTCGCCGTCGACTTGGCGGGGCTCACCACGTACTGGACCTTTGCAGATCCAACGGGCTCGGTTCGCACAACGGCCCGCTGGATCGAAGCGGGTTCAGACCCCCATTGGTCGGTCGCCCATCGCACGTTCGGCAGCTATGGCGAGCAACCCAAGTTCCCACGCACGACGCTATTCCTGGGCGATGCGATCGGTTACTCAAACGACGACCGTATCCGAGGCAACGACCCCATCGACCATGCTCAGCTGCCGGTCATTTTCCAAGGTGGCTTCTGGGACGACGACTCGCAGCTCTACAAGTTTAACGGCCGCTCGTACGACGCCGTAGCCGGCCGCTTCATTACCGACGCAGGCGGCCTAAACGGCTATGCCTACAGTAGCAACGCCCCTGAACGAGACCGCATTTCGCTACCTGACGACAACCGCAGTCACTTCTGGAACGACTACGTTTACTTCCTGGATCCGGCGAACAATGGTCCGGACGAGGGCCTGTTCAGCGCCGGCAAGTACGTCGGATGGACCGCTTTCGCCGTGGGCTCCGCGGGAGCTGGCATCGCCCTCGGCACCACCGCCTTAGTCGGAGCAGGTATTCCGGCGGCCTGGGCAACTGGTATCTCTGCCGGCGGCGCGACATTTGGAGCAGCCAATGGGGTATTGCAGACATGGGCAGAAAACCCCGACGCAGGCTTCCACGAGTATGCGTTCGGCATCGGTCTCTCGGCTGGTTTCGGCGGCGTGTCGCCGATCGGCGGGGCCGCAGGATTTGTTGGCTCGGGAGTAGGAGCTGGTATCGGCTACCTTGCCGGCGATACCCGCACGGGTCTGCAAATAGGCGGCTTTGTTGGAGACTTGGTTGGTGGCGGCGGCGACGATATTCTCCGTGCCATCGGCAAGAAAGCCGGGGTGGCCGCCGCTGCGTGGCACGCTACCAAGCAGACAGTGGTGACGGGCGCTCTGGCGGGAGGAACGGGACTCGCCGTCGGCTACGCCACGGGTGATGTGCGGAGTGGCTTGCTGGCTGCCAATCTTGCGACGTTCCCTGCCAATGTCGCGGCGCAGCGGTTGGTGCCTTGTTTCCCTGCTGGCACGCCTGTGCTGACGCCCGCAGGGCCGCGGGCGATTGAGGACCTGCGGGCGGGCGATTTGGTTCTCTCGCGCGACGAAGCGTGGACTGGTGACGGGGACGACGGCACGGCGGCGCCCGAGCCAAAGCGGATCGAAGAGCACTTCGTTCGCGAAGGCGAGCTATGGGACCTGCACATTGCCGACGAAGTGATCACCGCCACGCCGGAGCACCCCTTCTTTGTGCGTGAAAAGGGTTGGACCCCGGCTGGCGAACTCGAGCCAGGCGACCTGCTCTCGACCGACGCCGGCAAGTGGCTACCACTCGACAAGCTTGTAAACACCGGCCGCACGACGACGGTCTACAACCTGCGGGTAGCGGACTACGCCACCTACTTCGTCACGCCCCCCTCCCACGCCTACGGCGTCTGGGTGCATAATACGTATGCGATGCGCGGCGGCGTGTCGACTGATCAAATTCGCTCGCTGCCAGGCGTCGCTACCGGGGGCGAAACACTACCGGTCGTACATGGTCAGTGGTTGCAAGGCGGTGCAGGGCGCATACCAGGACAGATAGCTTCAGCTTTGCGTGGCAAAAATTTTTCAAACATTAAGCAATTCAGGGAAGCATTCTGGTTAGAAGTCGCCGCAGACCCGACATTGATCACACAGTTTTCGAGAGCCAACCAGTCGCTTATTAAAAGAGGGCTCGCGCCTGTAGCACCAAGAAGTTATCACACCGGTCGAGGGGCGGCGAATACTAGATTTAACCTTGATCACATAGATGGCATTGGAGAACAGCACAGCGTAGAACAGGCACGCAGTTTGCTATACGACTTAGACAACATCCAAGTGCTCGCTCCTTTCTGGAATCAAGCTCGCTAGGGTAGAAAATGGAACGAGATGAAATTCTGTGCGTAATAGAGAAGCTAATCGAGGCAGATGACACCCTGTCCGAAGAAGATATTGAAGCACTTGTCCAAAGGTTCGTCGACTCCATCGATCACCCCGGCGGAAGCGATTTGATCTATTTCCCTCATTTCTGGGGCCTCGGACACGATCCCTCCCCCGAACAAATCCTAGATGAGGCCATTAATTGGATCCCTAGAGTGTTGGTGATGCAAATTGTCGAAAAGACGAAACATCCCCGCCGTACAGATCTTGAGTGCTATCAAGTTCAAGTTCCGGATGTTTGCACAACGCAAATTGTTTCAGATGACCACTTTGATGTCGGCGATACTTGCAGCGTTGCGTTGTCAGGCTGCGACCTTACGAATGGACGAGTGGTGACGCATGGGTTCATTGACGGTGCGTTCAGCGCCGGCGTGATTGTAGCCCGGTCTGATGCTCCAGTTGGTTCCGTATTGTAGGGCGCCGTCGGTTTCACTTGTACTTCCAGCGATTGAGACCTTGTCATTTTTCACGTTGGTCGTTGCATAACGCCCCTGCGTAGGCGGATCGTGAGTTTCTATTGCTAGGCAGGAAGAACCGACTGACGATGACAACCAGCGGATTGAACGCGGGATGGACGCTCTCGACGACCTGCTGATTGATCAGCAGTCGTCCACGTCGGCGTTAGGCTCCCTGGAAGGCCATAAGTTTGCTCCGGGAGAGTGTCGCCTATTTCTCAGTTGCCCCGATGCAGACGAATTGGTGAAGAATCTTGAGCCCGGGTGATGAACCTCGTCTCAGACGGGGACAGTGAAATTCTCAAGCGATATGGCCGGTACACCGACCCCGATGCGCCTGTAAGAATCATCAGATTGTGAGGGTCGTCGGACGATAGTTGGTCGAGTGCAGCCGCATGACAATCCGTCCTCGGATTCGTTAGTCCGGCTTCACGTTCCTTCGTGCACCTTCGTGTCCTCTGTGGTTGACACTACCCAAACATCGCGAAACTGATGCCCACGAAGAATCTTCCCACCGGCCAGGAATTTCTCGAGCTGGCCCAAAACGGCGGCCCAAAACCGATTGCAGAAGTTTTGCGATTCGTGTGGTAGAACGACAATTGCCCACTTCTAACCTACAGGGCAGCGGCGTCGTAAGTCGTTTAGCGTCGTGGTGGCGAGCAGCAGTTCGCTTCCCAATCGCGTAGTCTTGAGCGCGAAAAATTTGAGAACGGCCACTTCGAGCCAAGCTGCTCGAATTTCTTTGGGCCAACTTTTTTCTGGCGGCCGTGGCGGGCGGAAATCGCAGTGGCAGATGAGAATCGATGCCGCCTGTACACAATAAAACTGCGCACAAAAAAAGCCGCGTTGCCTTGCGGCCGCGACTTGTCTTGCTCGCTCAGCAAAGTCGGGCCGACAGGATTCGAACCTGCGACCTTTTGACCCCCAGTCAAACGCGCTACCAGGCTGCGCCACGGCCCGAGGATTACCGAGCAAAAGCGACGCCGACGGGACTCGAACCCGCAACCACTGGATCGACAGTCCAGTACTCTAACCAATTGAGCTACGGCGCCTCCTGCGGATACCTATCGGCGCCCGCGAGTCGCGTAGTTTAGTTGCCGCGAGCGGTGCTCGTCAATTGGGCAAATGGCGTGAAATTCGCGGGATTGGGGGCGGCGCAACGGCCGTGGAGTAGCGGATTTGCGTAGTAAGTTGACTCGCCGCGGGCCCTTGGCCTACGATGCCATAGTCGCCGAAGCGGGCGCTCGGCGGGCGTTGCTAGCCCTGGGTCTCGCTCCGGCACGCAATCGCGTGCAGCACGCCGATTGAGAGCAAGTACTCTGCGGAACAAGGACCGACTACGCAGGCGACTTTCCCTGACGCTCGGAGCAAGTACGTTTCCGAAGCCGAGGCAGCCCGAACAAGGAGCAAGCCATGCCACTCTTCGAGATCGAGACCGACAATCACATCATCATCAGCTGGGCCGAGGATGCCGATGGCGCCACAGCGACCGTCACCAATGCGTATCCTAGCGAGAACATTACCCGGCTGACCAAGCGTCCCCGCGATACGTGGGTGATCTCTAAGAGTGCCCTAGGCATCCCAACGGAAATCGACCCTTGCTGTACCGCCCGCGACTGTTTGTCCAAGGCGGAAGGCGACAAGGTCCACGCCATCCGCCTCTACATGCACGAGACGGGCGTCGACCTGGAGCAAGCCCGCAAAGTGATCGAATCGAACATGGTCATGGGCTGGTAAGGCAGCCCAGGTAGTTCGCAACCTGCGTGGTGGCGGACAAGCCGGCGAGAACAAACAACAACAGGGCGGCCTGCCGAAAAGCAGGCCGCCCTGTTTGTTTATCGAATGCCGCTTGGCCGAATCATACGGCCCGTCGAGGGACGATCAGCGATATGCCGGCGTCGATGGGTACGCTGGCGGTGTGCTAGTCGCGGGCGAACTGTCTGCCGCTGGGATGCTGGTCGATGGATAGGGCGACGTGCCGGGCGTTGGCAGAGTTGGCGTCGGCGGAGTGGGCGGCGCCGGACGCGAGGCGACGCTTACCGGGTAGGTCGAAGTGCCGCCGGGGCGATAGCCACCTGCCGGGGCGTCGATCTTCACTTCGGCCGAAGCAGGCGCCACGGCAGCAATGGGGCTGGAACCCGTCGCTGGGAAGCTAGGCGTCGACAGGCCGCCACCGTAGGGCGAAGCCGCCGGAGCGGCGCCCGTTGGCGGAGTTGCCGGTGGCGCAGGGGCGGCATTAGCCAACGATGACGAGGCGGGTGGTGTCGGCGTGGCCGGTGTTGTGGTCGAAGGGTAACGCGAACCGAAGGGTGAACTGTCTGCCGGCGCCGCGGAGGGCGTGGTGCTTGCGGTCGCTGTGCTAGGCGCCGGCGAGCCGTAGCGGCTACCGAGGCTTGGCGTGCTCATGCTCGGCGTGCCCAGGCTTGGTGTTTTGGCAGCTACGGGGCTAGAGGGTAGCGGACTGGTGTTTGGCGCCGCGGGCGTGTCGTAGCGGCTGCTGCTGCCATAGCGGTTGGCGGCCACGGTAGGCGGCGTTGGCGCCGGAGTGCTCGGCTGGTAGCCATTGGGGTTATACGGTCCGGCACTGCCTGGCGTGGCGGCAGGCTTGGTTGCTTGGGCGACAGCTGTCGCTGGCGATCCGGCAGTTGGGGATCCGGCGATTGGGGATCCGGCGGTCGGCAATTTGGCGACGGGTGATTTGGCGACGGGCGACGTTGCCGAAGGAGCGTATGCCGGGACGTTGCCGTAGGGCGAACCTGCAAAGGCGGGGGCGGAAGTCGTTGCCGTTGGGGCCGAGCTGGTCGATGGATACGCTGCGGCAGGCGCCGAGGCGATAGTCTGCGATGACGCGGCGCCGAACGCCGGCGCGGTGGTGCTAGCCGATGGCGCCGTGCTGTTGGCAGCCACGGCGGTGGCGCCTGCTCCTGGTGGTGTCGCCATGGTCGACGGCAGTTGTGGTGCGTTCGAGGCGACGGCTGTGGCGTCAGCGGTCGACTTCGACCACGGATTCAGCTTCGCCAGCCGCGAGCCCCCACTTCGGCAGCCGGTCACGGCCACACTGCAAGCGAGCAAGAGATAGGCGAAACGATAATGGCGTGAGATAGACATAGCAGGTTTGCCCACAAGCGGTATCTATTCGGTCGATCGGAACATGCCGATCCCCAGCTCCGTGGCGAAGCCAGCGCATCAATGGCCGGGCGTCGCACGCGGAGTGGAGCTTCTTTACCGATCCTCGGCTGTTGGCGGAAGGTCGGTTTACTCGTTCTGGGTAACGCCTTCGGGCTGAGCAAGAAATTCCCGTCATCACGCTAGCGGCGCCAGCAACACGATGAGTCTGCAAGCCACCGGCGAGAGCGCAGCAAAAACGGCCGCCAATCGCGTGCGATCAGCGGCCGTTTTGTTTTCGCGTGGTGGCAAGCCTTGCGGGACGCTTACCGTTTAGCTCTTGGCGGCAGCGTAGCGGTCGGCAACGGCGCCCCAGTTGATCACGTTGAAGAACGCCGCAACGTAGTCGGGGCGGCGGTTTTGGTAGTGCAGGTAGTAGGCGTGCTCCCAAACGTCGATGCCCAGAATGGGCGTATGGCCGCTCATCCAAGGGTTGTCCTGGTTGGGTGTCTTGTCGACGTGCAGTTTGCCGGCGTTGTCGACGCACAGCCATGCCCAGCCGCTTCCGAATTGCGTCAAGGCAGCGTTGGTGAAGTCTTCCTTGAACTTGTCAAAGCCGCCCAGGTCGGCGTCGATCGCCGAGGCCAAGTCGCCCGAAGGGTTGCCGCCACCGTTGGGGCCGATCACTTCCCAAAAGAGCGAGTGGTTGGCGTGTCCGCCGCCATTGTTACGGACGGCGCCACGGATGCCCTCCGGCACCGAATCGAGCGAGCCGCAAAGTTGTTCAATCGGCTGGTCGGCCACGCCCGAGCCTTCCAAGGCAGCGTTCAGCTTCGACACGTAAGCTGCGTGGTGCTTGTCGTGATGGATCTCCATCGTGGTGGCGTCGATGTGCGGCTGGAGCGCATCAAATGCGTAGCCGAGGTCGGGTACAGAATAGGCCATGAGAATGCCTCCTCCGGGGCGTGCGTTGTCTTGGTAGTCCCTAGGGTTCTAGGAACCATCAAACGTACCGCAACCAGGAAAAGCTGACAATCGGCCGAAGAGGACCAGCAGGCGCCGATCTATTGCTTAGCTCGTTCGAGCAGCTCGGTAAGTTGCTCGCGTTGTGCATCGAGCTGACGGAGCTGCGACGAGAGCTGCTCCAGCAGAGCGCCGCCTATGCCTTCCGTCTTGCTGGCGTCATTAGCCTTGGGCTCGGCGGCAGGCAGTTCGGCGAAAGCCTCGTCCAATACGGTGGCATTCGCCACCGCGGGCTCGCCAGCGTTCGATTTCGCCTCATTCACGACGCGACGAGCGCGAACCAATGCCTCGTGGCGACGGGTGCGAGCCGCACGGGTCTTCGAGATACGAAGTTCGCTAGGTTCATGTTGCATGGCGCCAGCTCGGTAGCCTAGTGGTCGGGGGCGAAAGGAGTATCAGGGAGCGATCAGACCGCAGCAGGATCGGCGGCTGCTTCTTTAGCCATCAGATAGGACTTCAAGCTGCCAAGCAGCAATCGCGCCCGCTCCGTGGCTCGGCCGCGGCGACGGTCGCGTTCGCGTCGCGGGCGGATTAGTACGTTGACGTTGGTTTGCACGTACGCCCCAGCCGCCAATCCTGATGAATTCGTCCGGTCGACGTGCTCTTGAGCGAGCTGCACGTCGATGACAAACGTCACCGGTTGGTCATCCTTGCGGCGGTTGCGACCCGCGTTGTTGTCGGTTGCTTCGAGGCGGATTTCGTTCTCGGCGGTTCGCAGAATCTTGGCGCCGTGGTCCGCTATGAATCCGCGTAGCTTTTGCACCGCGACGTCGAGCGGGACGTTGGTTACCAGCGACGCTTCGAGTAGCGTTTTGCTGTTGAGCGAGCTGAAGGGCCACCACGATTTCTTCTGGTCTTGTTCTTCGGACATACCGTCCCCCAATTGAACCACCTGGTTACGGCCTTGGTCCTTGGCCTGGAGTAGCG
>JBCDCL010000063.1:0-10243 GCA_039182175.1 Planctomycetota bacterium | reverse complement strand
GTGGTCGACTTCCTCGCTGAAGCACGCCGGCTGCATGCAGCGGGCGATTCGACGCTGGCCATCGTCTACCTGTTTAGCCATCAGCTCATCGTGCTCGACAAACATCACCTGCTGCGACTCGTGAAAGGGAAAACCAACCGCCAGTACCTACGCGAGCTACGCCGCAACACGCCCGACCATCCTCGCATCGCAGCATTGATCGAACCGACTATGCTGCTATTCGAAGGCGCCTTCTTCGGGGCCCATCCCCCGGCCCGTGACCGACTCGACGCCTGCTTTGCCGCGATCGATGAGTTCGAAACCCAATCGGCACTCGCCGCGGGAGAGACGGTATGACGATCGAAGGCGGAAGACAGAAGGCGGAAGGCGGATCTCGCCAAACGATTCGCGGACTTCTTGCTGGGTTGCTGCTCTGCTTCCTGACTGGCTGCAGCGACCAGTACGTCAACGAACAGTACGGTTCACGGAGCGGCGTCGGGGCCGACAGCATCAATGGCACGACGATCCTCGGCGAGCTCTTCGCCAAGGCGGGCCATCGCGTGCGATCGGTCGGACGACTCTACCCCAAGGTTGGCGAGGCTGACGTAATTGTCTGGTTTCCCACCGATTTTCAAACGCCCTCGCAAGAAGCAATTGGCTGGTTCGACGACTGGCTGCTGTACGGCGAAGAGGGCAAGACCTTGATCTACGTCAGTCCTGACTACCGAGCGGGCGAGCATTATTGGTCGCTCACCAAAGTTCGGGCGCCAGCGGCACAGCAAGGCGAGTACAACAAGAAGCTTCGCGAGTCGAAACAAGATTTTACCAGCTGGCGTAGCTCAGCCCCAGCCGGCGAGGCAGTCAGCAGTTGGTTCACACCCGACCGCCGCAATCAAACGCAGACGGTCACCCAGCTACGCGGGCCGTGGGCAGAGAACGTTGACGCGGGCGAGATCGCTATCGAGCATCGCCGCTACCTGACGCCCGACAACCAGGCCGAGCCCCTGCTCACCGCTGGCGACGGCCATCCGCTCGTCAGCCAGATTGTTTGCGCACCCGAAGAATGGGACTGGCGAAACGGCGATTCGCGTTTGGTGATGATCGAAAATGGTTCGTTCCTCCTCAATGCATCGCTGGTGAACAAAGAGCACCGTAAGCTCGCCGGACGATTGGTCGACCATGTCGGTCCGCCGAAGCTGGACGTCGTATTTCTTCAGTCGCGTTCCGATCCCCTGGTGCTAGAAAGCGACCCTAGCGATAGCCCGCCCACGGGACTACGACTCTTTGCCATCTGGCCGATTGGCGCCGTGCTCGCCCAACTTGCCGCACTGGGTTTGATCTACGCCACTGCCCGCTGGCCGATCTTCGGCACTCCCCGCCGCAGCGAGCAACCGTCGCTAACCGACTTCGGCCGCCATGTCACTGCACTCGGCCGCCTGCTCGCAGGCACGCGTGATCGTGCGTATGCTTATGCCCAGTTGCGAACCTACTTCCAAATCGACGACAAGAAATAACCGCCGAGTCCAACCATATGAGCGACACTCCTGATGAAATAACCCTGCCCGAGGCGACGCCCGCGGCGACGGTCGAGGTCGAGGCGACGCCGCTGCAGCGGTTGTACGACGCCATCACTGCCGAAGTCGCCAAAGTCTACATCGGGCAAGAAGAACTCGTACTGTCGACGCTGGTCGCCCTCTTCTCCAACGGGCACGTGCTGATTGAAAGCGTCCCCGGCCTTGGCAAAACGCTCTTCGTCCGCACGCTCGGCAAAGCGCTCGGCTGCCAATTCGGCCGTATCCAGTTCACCGCCGACCTGATGCCGTCCGACATTACCGGCGCCCCGATCTTCAACATGAAGACCCAGGACTTCACCTTCCGCCCAGGACCCGTCTTTACACAGCTACTACTCGCCGACGAGATCAACCGCTCGCCGGCAAAGACGCACGCCGCACTACTAGAGATCATGCAGGAGCGTCGGGTAACGGTGGAAAACACCACGCACAAACTAACGCCGCCCTTTCTGGTGATGGCGACGCAAAACCCGATCGAAAGCGAAGGCACCTACAACCTGCCCGAGGCACAGCTCGACCGGTTCATGTTCAAGGTGATGGTCGATTACCCAACCGTCGAAGAAGAGGCCCAAGTGCTCAAGGAGCACAGCCAGCAGGTCGATCTCGACCGCCGACTGCAGGAGGAAGTGAAGACCGTCACCTCGCCGGAGCAAATCAACCAGGCGATTCAACTGTGCGGCCAGGTGCGGGTAGAAGACAAGCTGATCGACTACATCAACCAAATCGTTCGCCAAACGCGGGCGTGGCCGACGCTGCACATTGGCGCCTCGCCGCGGGCGGGCATCGCCCTGATGCAAGGCGCCCGGACGCTGGCCGCCTTCAACGGCCGCGACTACGCCATCCCGGACGACGTCGCCGAAATCGCCCTGCCTGCCCTCCGCCACCGCGTGGTGCTAACCGCCGAGGCCGAAGTCGAAGGCCGCCAAGTCGACCAGGTGCTCAACGAGCTAATCCGCACCGTCGAAGTCCCACGGATGTAGTGCCAGCGTTCGTGCACCGCTCGCCAAGTCGCCAAGCCGCCAAGCCTAAGATTCATCCATGCTAACCGTCTGGCTGTTACTTGCGTTCGGCGTTGTCCTTGGCCTGTTGGCTTGGCTGGGGTCGGTCTATCCGCATCGGCCGATGGTGGTAGTGATGCTTGTGCCGACCGTACTGGCGATGGCCATGGTCTTTCTGCCCGGCATTTGGCCGCTGGTCGCCATTGTCGACGGTCTATTGCTACTGGTCGTGGGCATCGACCTGCTGTCGCTCGCCCGGCAAGAGTCCTTCTCGGTCGAGCGGTCGGTGGGGCTGATTGCCTCGCTCGGCAAGATGCACCCCGTCGAACTAACGGTCACCAACCGCTCGGGCCGGCGGCAACCGGTGTGGGTCCGCGACGCCACGCCCGAAGGCATGACCGCCCAGCCGGACGAGTTCTGCGTTGTCCTTTCGCCCCTCAGCCGATCGGTGCTGCGTTACCAGCTCCGGCCGCAGCGGCGGGGCGAATTCTTCCTCGATCATGCCTATCTTCGCGTCGCTAGTCGCTGGGGTTTCTGGCAGCGGCAACTTGCCGAGCCGTGCCAATCGCGTGTAAACGTCTACCCCGACATGAAGCAACTGGGCGAGTACGCCATCCTCGCCCGCACTAATCGCCTTAGCCAAATGGGCCTGCGGCGGACGCGGCGGATTGGGCAGGACAACGAGTTTGAACGCCTTCGCGATTACACGCTTGACGACAACTACAAGCACATCGATTGGCGAAGCACCGCTCGGCGGAACAAGCTCACCGTCCGTGACTTCCAAGCCAACCAAAGCCAGCGGATTGTCTTCCTGGTCGACTGCGGCCGGATGATGACGGGCGAGGCAGCCGGCATGAGCCTGCTAGACCACGCCCTCAACGCGATGCTGATGATGGCGTACGTCGCCCTGCAGAAGAGCGATCAGGTTGGGCTAATGTGCTTCTCGGACGGCATTCATTCGTTCACGCCGCCCAAAGGGGGCCGCGAGCAGATGAACCACCTGCTGCACGCCGCCTACAACCGCTTCCCGGCGATGGTCGAGTCGCGCTATGACGAGGCGTTCTTGCACCTGGCGTCGCACGTGCGGAAGCGGACGCTCGTGGTGCTGATTACCAACGTCGTCGACGAAGTGAACGCCAGCGGCGTGCTGCGGCACCTCAAGACGATCTCCGGCCGGCATCTGCCGCTGGCGGTGCTGCTGCGAGACCATGCCCTGTTTGATGCGGTCGACCAAGTGGAGGACTACTTCGATCCCGCGACGCCATCACCTACAGCCCTAGGCGAATCGACCACGGCAGGGCCTTCGCTTGATAACCCCTTCCTCACCAGCGGCAGTACAGCCACGGCGACGGCGGCGCCGCCACTATCGGACGAGCGGCTCTTCCACGCGGCGGCGGCGGCAGAGATCCTCAACTGGCGGCGGCATGTGCTGGCCGACATGGAAACGAGCGGCGTGCTGCTGGTCGACGAGTTCCCCGAGAACCTGACCGCCCCGCTCGTAAACCGCTACCTCGAAGCCAAAGCTCGGCACTTGTTGTAGCCGCCGCTGGTCGAGCCGGCGAAGAAGCTCGTTGTGCTGGCGAAGAAAAGGGCCGGTGGCACAAAAGTCATTCTCAGAAAGTTGCCTGGCAAGCCCACGAAACTTTTTTTCGCCGCCGGACGCATGTTTTGGCCTGTCTGCGGACCGACGCCAAACAACTTACAACGATTCGCCGCGCGACTTCGCGAAAGGTTAGCAAGCGGCAATTATCGTTCTAACACACAAATCACAAAACTTCTGCAATCACTTTTGGCCGTCCGTTTTGGGCCAGCGCGGACGATTCTTGGCCAGTGGGCAGATTTCTTCGCGGCGCCTGAGCGGTCGCTGCCTGCACTGCCTCAGCAACTTGCCCTGCCGCCTAGCGCCGGCACTGTTAACCGGCGTTCGTATCGGCGGTGGCTTCGCGGGGAGGATTGACTGAGGGATCACCATTTAGGGCGAGCTATCCGTGTTCTATTGCGACCGCGCTTGCTCTAGTCTTTTTAAGTATGCCTGTGCTTCTCGCTTCGCGTTGGCATTGAACGTGCCCATACCTTGTTCTCGCCACTTACGCCAACGGGTCCTGTCTTGCTGAGCTTCGGCAAGAGACTCGCCTTTCTCGGCAAGCCATTCCACGAGTTCTCGAAAGGCTGTTCTTTTAGGGTGATCGCTTTCGACGTTGTCGGCCCAAGGAACCGCAGCAGCAAGGCCATGAATAATCCGTGCGGGGTGGTCAGGGGAGCACGCTAGGTAGTCGGCTCCCGACTTTGCAAGCTCTAACGCAAGGGCGTACTCTCCGCTTGCTACTGCGTACGTAACCGGCGTGTAGTACTTCCCTGGACCACTGTTGTCCACGTCGGCCCCTAATTCGATCAAGCGCTTGAGCTTCTTCAACTTGTCTCTCGAACGACCGACGATGAGAGTCCTAATCGGTGTCTGTCCGCGCGCCTCCGTAACGAGATTGGGATTGCCGCCGTGGTCGAACACGTGGTCGAAGTAATGATCGAACACACAGTCGCAGACCATGAGGGTAACGGCATCTCCAGGGCGTACGATCGTTCCTTTGGTATTGAAGTCGCTCTCCCAGGTAGCGTTCGGGTCGGCGCCTAGTTCTAAGAGCTTCTTGAGCCGCTCGGGGTTGTTCTCGGCGTACGCCCACAGCAGCGGGGTCATGCCTCCCTTGCCGCGTGCGTTCACGTCAGCGCCGTTAGCGACGGCTCGCTCAATACCGACCAGGTCATTCGCCAAGATCGCCCGGCAGAGTTCGATCTGCGCAGCGTCCGAGTAGTACGCTTCCGCCTTCCAGCCGTACTTCTCGTGGAACCACCCTGGTGGCCTTTCCGACCCGGGCTGGGCCAATAGCAGCCCGGGGTACAAGACAATCAGCAAGAGTGAGAACAGCCACGCGAAGGGCGATGGCAAATTACAGCGGATTGGATTCGCTGTCATTGTGGCTGTGGCTATTCGTGAGCAAATCTTCGTGCTCTCCATTGATGTCTGATCCTCAGAAAGGCGTTCTGCGTGGTTAAAGCCGAAGGTCCGCCCTCATTGGCCAAGCCGCGCGGTCTGCATGCCATCATTCACGAAATGCACCTGTAGCTGATTTGGTGCATCTGATTGTTTAGCGTCATCGTCTGTCAGGAGCGCGATCGTACGCGTCTTCCAGTCGTTCAGCGCTCGGTGCGTTAGTGTCCAACCAAGGATGCTGGAAAACGCGCATTTGGGCCGCTGGAACATCTGCTGCAGCAATAAAGCCTTCGCCTGGGAGGCCGGTTTGCTCGCTTATCACCAAAGCAGCCAAGGGCGGAAACCCCTCTTCAGTGCAGTACCGCTGTATGGGCCGAAGGAAATCGCCGATGCTCGGACGCACAACGCCGGTGAGACGAGCCACGATATCGTACGTGAGGACCTGACGATTCGTAGCGGCTAAGGCTAGTAGACTCCAAAGTTGCTGTCCTCGCTCGGCTCGCGTCATCGTGTGTACGCCTTAAATGCTCGCTTTGAAGTAAAATTACAGATTAGACTACAGACGGCTTGATTTCGATCTGACCGCGGTGAATCACGGCTACTGGTAGTATCGTTCAGTCACAGGCGGCGATCCTCCGAACACGAAGCTTTCGCCGATGGACGTTTCGCAAATGCCAAAATCATACTCTGTCCAGATGGTAGTATGGCGCTTGTAAGCTGGATACCTTAGCTGTGATTCTCGCCAGGATATCCCTGCGAGTCTTGGCACGCTGGGCAAGGCGTCGCCACTTTTCAAATCGATAAGCTCTTGGCGGTAGGGTCTCGGCAGTAGCTCGATGAGTAACTCGCTCTCACGATCACGGCGGTGGCGGTTGGGGATCCATCCTCGCTCGAGCACGCCCGGGCGGGTGCGGCGGCAGCGGCTGCTGGTGTTTCTGCTGGTCGCGCTGACGGGGGCAGCGGGGTCGTGGGGCATTTTGCGGGCGGTGCAGGGAGCGTCGCAAGCGGAGGTTCGCCTCGAGTTTGAACAAATGGCGAGCCAGATCGCGGCCGAGCTTCAGACCAGTTTCGACCTGTCGCTGGAGCATTTGCGATCGATTCCTCCCTTCTTCGCCGCCGCCGACGAGGTTTCGCGCGAAGACTTTCGCAAGTTCGTGACGCCTGCCTTGGAGCGGCATCCAAGTCTGTACGTCTCGTCGATTATGCCGCGTGTTCTCGATTCCCAGCGTGCTGCGTTCGAAGAAACGGCGCGGGCCGAAGGCTTTGACGGCTACACGATTCGCAGCGTTGATGCCGACGGCAACACGGTTGCGTTGGCGAAGCATGCCGACTTCTTTCCGATCTACTACACCGAGCGGTTGGTGCCCGCGGTGCTGGGCATCGACCTTGGCTCGCACCCGGTGCAGGCGGAGTATGTCGAGCGGGCTTGTGCGACGACCAAGCCGGTGGTGACGCCGCCACTGTCGCTGATCGAAGATCCCGATGATGTGCTGTCCATCATCGCCTTCATCGCGATCCGCTTCGCCAACACGCCGGCGGAGGATCCTTGTGATGGCGTGGCGGTGGTGATCCTGCATATCCGACCGCTAGTTGAGAATGCCCTGGGCAGCGAACGGCTAGATACGCTGCAGCTTGTGCTGACCGACCTCGACGCAGAGGGGAATAGGGAATTGGTGCACAAGAACTTTCCGGGCGATGTCGACAGCATCCAGCGTACGGGCTGGCCGATGGCGGAACGCGACGTTCAGTTCGCCGACCAGACCTGGACGCTCGCAGTCGCCCCAGCCGCCGGCTCGCAGTTTGCGCCGGCGACGCCGCCCTACTGGATTCTGGGCGTGGGCGGTCTGCTGTCGCTCCTGACGGCTTACAGCCTGTCGGCAACCATCGCGATCGAAGGTTTGCGAAAGCAGGTCGATCAAGCCTTGCAACTTGGGCAGTACCAACTTGGTGAGAAGATTGGCGAGGGTGGCATGGGCGAGGTCTACCGTGCGCACCACGCCCTGCTGACACGGCCGACGGCGATCAAGCTTCTCAAGACGCAACAATCGAGCCCGGTGTCGCTGGCGCGGTTCGAGCGTGAAGTGCAGTTGTCGAGCCAACTGACGCATCCGAACACGATTCAAATCTATGACTACGGCCGCACCGACAGTGGCGTCTTTTACTACGCGATGGAGTATCTCGATGGCGTCAACCTGGCGGACTTGATCAAGTCGGACGGGCCGCTACCGCCGGGCCGCGTCGTGCCGATTTTATTGCAGGTGTGCGGATCGCTAGGCGAAGCGCACGACGCAGGCCTGATCCACCGCGACATTAAGCCTGCCAATATCATGATCACCTGCCGAGGCGGAGTGCCTGACCTAGCGAAAGTGTTGGACTTCGGCCTCGCTAAGGAAGCCCAAGCAGAGAACGCACCGACCGTCACCGCCGCCGACGCCATCGCCGGCACGCCCCTGTACTTCTCCCCAGAAGCAACCCACGGCGCCAACGACCTCGACCAGCGATCCGACATCTACTCGTTGGGGGTGGTTGCTTACGAGATGCTGGCCGGGCGTCCGCCGTTTGAAGGCGATTCGGCCGTGGACATCTGCCTGAAACATGCCGCGACGCCTGCCCCGTGTTTATCGACCGTCGCGCCGCAGCCGACGCCGGCCGAGCTGGTGGCAATCATCATGCAGTGCCTAGAGAAGTGCCCCACGGCTCGCCCCCAGAGCGTACACGAACTGTCCGAGCGACTCGAGGAAGTGGGCGCCACTTTAAACGGCTGGACGCGAGACGACGCCCGCCGCTGGTGGTCGCAGCGCTCGACCAGCATCGATGACGACGCGGAAACCAAAGTCTTCGAACCACCGCCGGCGGGCTGACTGCGGGCCGTGACCGTGGCTTGCTACTTCGAGCGTTTGCCTGTTATTCGCAGGCTGTCGAAGCCGATCTCTTCGTCGCCCGAGTCGGTGCTTGCTTCGATGCGGAATCGGATCGTTCCGCCAAAGTCTGCCGGCAGACGCTTTTCGAGGTCGAAGAAGTAGTCTTCGAAACTGTAGAAAGGCGTCCTGCCATCGTCATCGAGAAAGACGCTATTGAGTTTTCTTCCGCCTTGGCCGCCGAGTGCTAGATCGCCATCGCTATCGGGAAGAAACTCGGCAAGGAGCGTTTCGAATTGATCGTCGCCGTCGAGGTCCGCGATCAAGCGTAGGAAGTCGCCCTCTTCAAACACGCCTGGCGCCGCGGCGGCGGCGAACTGCAGGCCACGATCGGCGTAGCCATGGATCGACCACGCCCGGTTGAGGTCGAGCCGGTAGGTCTGGCCACCAAGGTTGTTGGCAGCGAGATAGTATCGGCCGCGATGACCACGGAAGGGGGTGTCGTGCGGCGTCGTGGCGCTGAGGCCCCATTGACCTGCCGCCGGCAGCGTGGCGCCGGCCAGCGTCCACCGCTCGGCATCACGCTCGTTGAACGCCTCGGAGGCGATGGTCTCGGCGCCGCTGATCAAGACATTCCAAACGCGAACGGTACCGTCGCCGTGGCCGCTGGCGAGCAACGAATCGCCGGGGCTGAAGTCCAGATATTCGGTCGCCAACGCACGTTGGACATACACGGGGTCGGGCATCGGTCCGCCGGGGCGGATCTCACTAGTTTCGACAAATCGCAGATAGCCGGGAAAGATGCCCTCGGTATCGCCTTTGACGCGTGTATCGCCATCGTGGACCAAAAACCGGCCATCGCGCGTGTAAGTGGCTGGCTCGATCTCGTTGCCGTCTTTCACGTCGTCGCCGTTGGTGAACCAAACGAGTGGCTCGGGGCCTGCATCGGCGGGGCCGTCGTACGCAGCCAGCTCCGCCACGCTGTAAACCTGCACGATGCCAGTGTGTTCGAGCGTGAAGATGAAATGCCGATCGCCGTTCGGCTCGAATCGGGCTTCGCGTCCCGATCCGTCGATTGGCTTGCCGTTGATGCTCGGCAGCGAAGCGAGTCGCACCATGCGGACATCGACGATCACGCCATCGGCGTCCTCTTCGATGTCGAGCCGCCAAAAAGCGCCGTGAGTGTCGGTGCCGATGGTGCCGACGTAGCGATCGTCTTCGGTAAGGTCGAGTGAATTGACGGCGTAACCGGCCGCCCCGCCATGGTCCGCGGTGTGCATTCGGCGCCAAGTCGCAGGATCGCCCTGCGTGCAGAAGACCTCCACCCGACCGGCTTGCTCGGTGCCGGCCAGTAGCAGCCGCCCATCGTGAGACCACGTCATACTGTCGATGCCCGCGTCGTCGGTTTGCGGATCGCCATCTCCGGTGTGCAGCGTGGCGGCGAGCACCGGTTCCGCGAGCCATTCGCCTGCGCTGTGATCGTCTTTGCGAACACGCCAGACTTCAACCTTGTCGTCTTCGCCACCGGCGGCGACGTACCGGCCGTCGGGACTGAAGATAGCGATCTCGACTTCGTCCTCTCGGTTTGTAGGCTGGTCATCGGGGAAGCCATCGCCGTTTGCATCGGGGCCGCGAGAGCGGCGCCGGTCCCAAACTAGCTCGCCAGTCGCCACGTTCCACAGGCTGACGTGTGCCGACTTGCCATGCTTATCGCTAGGGTGCCGCCCATCGGCCTTCGAGCAAGTGACCAACAGCGTTCCGTAACAATCGAAGACGGTCGCTTCGGCGTCGGTAATGCCGCGCTCGAGATTCAGTTCACCGGCGGGGTCGGCGAAGTTAATCCATTCGCTG
>JBCDCL010000062.1:0-10293 GCA_039182175.1 Planctomycetota bacterium | reverse complement strand
CGCAGCAGACGGTGAACTCGTCGCGGGCGATCTTCACGTCAACGCCACGCAAGTTGTGCTGCCGGGCGCCTTGTAGCTCGATATGCGTCGCCTGTTTCACGCCGCGGCTCTTGGGTTTCTTAGCGGCGCCGCTAGCAGCCGTGGCGCCATTAAGCACCGGCGCCAAGGACTCGCCGGTGTAGCTACGCAGGTGAGAAGAGTGAAGAGTGAAGGGTGAAGGCTCCCCGGGCTGTCCTTTTTCACCCTTCCCGTTTCGCCCTTCCCTCTTATGCTTTCCATTCTTCCCTGATGCATGCGCGACGAGATGCTCAGGCGGCCCGCACGCCACGACCTGTCCGCCTCCTTTGCCCCCTTCGGGACCGATATCGATCAGCCAGTCCGCCGTCTTGATGACGTCAAGGTTATGCTCGACCACCAGCACCGTATTGCCGGCGTCGGCAAAGTCGTGCAAGACTTTCAGCAGTAGTTCGATATCGGCAAAGTGCAGGCCGGTGGTCGGTTCGTCAAGAACGTAGAGCGTCTTGCCGGTCGACTTTTTGACTAGTTCGCGGGCGAGCTTGATCCGCTGGGCCTCGCCACCCGAGAGGGTCGGTGAGGGTTGGCCAAGTTTCAGATAGTCGAGCCCCACCGCATGCAGCGTGGACAACTTGTGGGCGATCTGCGGAATTGCCTCGAAGTGTTCGAGCGCTTCCTGGATATCCATTTCCAGTACGTCGGCAATGCTTTTGCCTTTGTAGAGCACGCCCAGCGTTTCGCGATTGAAGCGGTGCCCCTGGCAGACGGGGCAGGTAACCCAAACGTCGGCCAGGAAGTCCATTTCGAGTTTGTTCGACCCGTTGCCGTCGCACGCTTCGCACCGCCCGCCGGCGACGTTGAAACTAAACCGCCCTGGCTTGTAGCCCCGCCGCTTCGATTCTGGTAGTTGGGCAAACAGGTTGCGAATGTCGTCAAACACCTTGATGTAGGTGCCTGGGTTCGATCGCGGTGTGCGGCCGATCGGCGTCTGGTCGATCGCAATCACCTTGTCGAGATGCTCGATGCCCTCGATGCGATCATGCTCGCCCGGCTCGCCTTTGCCCTTCATCAGGTCCCGGCGAAGCGACTCCATCAGAATGTCGTTCACCAGCGAACTCTTACCCGAGCCCGAGACGCCCGTGATACACACAAAGGCGCCCAGCGGGATCTCGATGTCGACATTCTTGAGGTTGTTATGCCGAGCTCCGACGACGCGGAGCGTTGCGATTTCGGAATTCGGATCTCGGGTTTCGGAATCATCTCGCGGAGGTTTTCCATTGGATGACTCCGCAATCTGTAATCCGCAATCCGCAATCCTTCGCTTCGTCGGGACTTCAATCTTCCGCTTGCCCGAAAGAAACGCTCCGGTTTGGCTCTCCTTCGCTTTCTGGATTTCGGCGGCACTGCCTTCGGCTACTAAGTAGCCACCGCGGACGCCGGGGCCGGGACCGAAGTCGATTAGGTGGTCGGCCGCCCGCATGGTGTCTTCGTCGTGTTCAACGACGACGACGGTGTTGCCAAGGTCGCGTAGTTGGTGAAGCGTTTCCAACAGGCGGTCGTTGTCTCTTGGGTGGAGCCCGATCGACGGCTCGTCCAAGATGTACAAGACGCCGACTAAGCCGCAGCCGACTTGCCCTGCGAGGCGAATACGCTGCGACTCGCCACCGGAGAGCGTCGGCGCCGTGCGGTCGAGTGATAGATATTCCAGGCCAACGCCTGTGAGAAAGCCGAGCCGACCGCGGATTTCTTTCAGCAGTTCGCCGGTGATGAATTGCTGGGCGTCGGTCAGCACCAACTCACTAAAGAAATCGGCCGCCTCGGCGACGGGCAGTTGGCACAGCTCGGGCAGGCTGAGCGTCGGCTTCTCGCTGGCGGTGGTCGATGCCGTGGTGAGCGTCACCGCCCGTGCTTGCGGGTTGAGTCGGGCGCCGTGGCAGTCGGGGCAGTCGATCACCCGCATGTACTGCTCGAGCTTGCGAAGCTGGATCGAGCTTTGCGTCGTCCGGTACTTTTCTAGTAGCTCGGGAATGACGCCATCAAACGTGCCGCCATACTTCTGGCTCGACTTGCCGGCTCGCCAGGTGAAGGTGATATGCTCGTCGCTCGTGCCCCATAGCCAGAGGTTTTGGTGCTGCTCAGCAAGTTCCTGCCAGGGCGTTTCGAGGAGCGTCCCCTCGGCCAACTCGAGCTTCCGCTCCATCGTGTCGGCAACGCCTTTGAAGATGTGCCGCTTCCACCGGCCGAGGTCTTTCCACTTGTCGACCAGCGCCAGGCAGCCGCCGGAGAAAGACTTGCTTGGGTCTTCGACCAACTTCTCGGGGTCGAACGAATAGAACTCGCCCAATCCATCGCAAGACAGGCACATGCCTTGTGGCGAATTAAAGCTGAAGAGTTGGTGCGTCGGCGGATCGAAGCTGATGCCGCAATCGGTGCAAGCGAAGTCGGCACTGAGGACCAAGTCGCCCGGCCGGGTGCCAACGCGGCGCCGCTTGGCCTTGCCCCGTTTGGGAGTCTCGGCAGCCCCGGCCGCGGCGTCGCCGTCGGGGGCAACCGCCGCTGCAGCGCTATCGCCGCCCTCTTCGGTGGCGATGATGAGCGAGCCTTTGCCAACCTGCAGTGCGGTATCGACCGCCTCGCTCAACCGGCTGCGGATGGATGGCCCCAGCGTCAGTCGGTCGACCACCACTTCGATGTCATGCCGGAGTTGGCGATCGAGTGAGGGATCGTCCGCCAGGCGAACTACCGTGCCGTCGACTCGGGCCCGGACAAAGCCTCGCTTTTGCAGATCTTCAAACAGATCGCGATGCTCGCCCTTTTGCTGTTTGACAACCGGCGCTAGGACCAAAAACTTCGACTTCGCTGGCAACGCCAAGATGCGGCCGATGATTTGTTCACGCGATTGGGCGGTAATCGGCTTGCCACAATTGGGACAGTGCCCTTGGCCTACGCGGGCGTATAGCACACGCAGGAAATCGTAGATCTCCGTGATGGTGCCGACGGTCGATCGTGGGTTGTTGCCCGACGATTTTTGCGAGATCGAAATCGAGGGGCTCAGGCCGCTGATGTGGTCGACATCGGGCTTGGGCATCTGCCCTAGGAATTGCCGAGCGAAGGTCGACAGGCTTTCGACATACCGACGCTGCCCCTCGGCATACAGCGTGTCGAACGCCAGAGAGCTTTTGCCGCTACCCGAGACGCCCGTCAAGCAAATCAGCTTGTTGCGTGGCAGCACGAGGCTGACGTCACGCAAATTATGTTCGCGGGCGCCTTTGATAACGATGTCGGAAGCGGGCATAGCGGAGGGCGGTCCATCGCAGCGGAGGGCAAGGGTAGCTAGGCGAGTGGCGACCACGCCAAGGGGGCGAGCCGGACAGCAGCTAGCTACGGGGCGGGCGAACCGCGTATTTTATGGCAGCCAGCGAGCGATGAGAAGGCGAAGAAAACTGGCGAAAGCAGTCCCAAGACTGGTTGCCTCAGACAGTTCGCCGAAGATTTGGCGCCAGGCCCCAGAGCGGCGCCTGCTGCGACAATGTCGTTCGCTAGCTCAGCCGGCTGCGTCGAGCTAGCGGGTTGCCGCCCGTGGTCGGCGTAATCAATTGACCGTGCTACCGACTTGCGTAGCGGCGGAGCATCTCGCTGGTCAGCTCGATGGCGAACTGATTTTGCTCGCCTGCCTCTACAGTAAAGACGCCCGTCGGCACTTTAATGCGATCGAACCGAATGCCGCTTGCCTTCGCGGTTTCTTTGTCCGCGGTGTTGATGACGGTGACCTGATGCGGGCCAATGACGGCGCCGGTGACATCGCCAGACGACCGCAGTTCGAAGTGGCCCTCGTCGTCGAGCGAGCCGATGGCCGCGGGGCCAGCAAGGTTATCTTCTCGTTGGGACATCGGCGTAAACATCACCTGCCCGGTGGTGAACGGCTTGCCATCGACCGTAACGCTGCCGCCCGCCGGCGCGGTGGGAAACTCCTGCGAACTACAACCGACAAGCAGCGATGTCGACAGCGCCAACAACAGCCACGCAGCCGTACCCGGCCGGCTACTACTCAAAACCATTGATGATGACTCCGTCGTTCCGGACACCCAAGACTGCGAAAACGTTGACGTCGAGGTCCTGCGACAAAAACTGCACCGATCCGTCGACGAATCCAAACTGGGCGCCACCCGGATGCCAGCTCATCGCACAATCGTCCTTTTGGCGAATGTTGCCAGGGAGAGTGTCTTCGTCGAATTGGCTGAGCGGGACGCTCGGGATTCCTAGCAGGCAGTTGATCGGGTTGCGTGTCTTGAACAGTACAGCGCCATCTTCGTTGTAGGTCCCGAGCCACGTGGGGTAATCTTGGGGCAAAACGGTGTAGGCAGCTTCGCCTATGGCGATCGTTTTGCTGGTGCCGTCGGTCACGTCACCAAAGCGAAGCTTGAGCTTTGGCGTCTTTTCCACAGCATCCGGCATACCGTCACCATTGGAGTCGTATTCGGTGCAGTTGCCGGTCGCGCGGGCTTCGTCGGTACGCAAGAACATGCCACGGTCGCAGGCGCCGCGTGATGCCTTGTAATGACTAACGCCATGGCCGACGTTCAGAAAGTTTGGCGAACTGGGGCTGATCCCCGGGCGATAAAATTCGATGCCCTGTGCCGTCTCCGGCATAGCGACCGAGGGGCAAATGAACGCGCTGATGACCGTCTCACCAGCCGGCAACGGCAGGCGTCCCCCTGCGTTGGCGGCAAAGAAGATAAACGGCTTCCAGGGGTCGCCATCGAAGTTGAACGCCGGCGTGGGCGAAATGAGGCCGTTGTTCACGAGCAGGTCGTTGGTTGCTTGCTCTTCGATAAACGTCAGCAACCGGCTTGCCCAGCCGAGCCCGTCTTCGTCCGCCAGGACAGGCACGCCATAGTCGACATCGGGATCGGCCGTGTAGGCGCCACGTGGAAAGTGTTGGTAGTTGTCGTGATGGCCATGCAGGGCAAGCGTGATCTGCTTGACATTGTTCGCGCACTGAATTCGCCGGGCCGCCTCGCGTGCAGATTGCACCGCCGGCAGAAGCAGTGCCACGAGGATGCCAATGATGGCAATCACCACCAGGAGTTCGACCAGCGTAAAGCCGGCCGCCGTGGCGCCAGTTCGTGTTAATGACTTTCGGCTGAATAAGTTGTCCAACGTGATTGGGCTCCTTGCACGAATTGAAGCTGTAAGCAACCGGTGGTGATTAACGAACTCGGCGACGCGAGGCAGAGATTCCTGCGATCGCTATCAGCAGCAGCCACGATGCAGGTTCGGGAACAACCAGACTCGCGGCGCCCGGAGCAGACGTGTTGAAGGGCGCCCCGAGGTTGCCTTTCCAAAGCAAGTAATCGTCGATGTCGACCGTGCCGTCATTGTTGTGGTCGGCGGGGAGGAAGAGTTGCCCACCAGTGAGCGTATCGCCGAGCGAGTCTCGCCAGACGGTGTAGTCAGCCACGTCGACAACGCCATCGCGATTGAAGTCACCTGTCAAGAAGTTCGGCCCGCCAATCGTGTTGGTCAGAATCGTTCCGAAAGGTACGTTTTGGTTGCTCTCAAGCAGTGCCGGATTGGGCTTTGGATCGCCGGTCGATTGGCGAAAGTTTCCGCCGGCGGTCGGACCAAAGATGGTGTCGTCCGTCAGATTCGAGATATGCCAGTCAGCCGGAGTCTGACCGGTCGAGTTGCCCCAGCGAGCGGCGATCTCTAGTTCGTAGGGCAGGAGCTGAAACGTCGCCCCGGCTGGCATGTTCGGGACGAAGCCGGCGGGCACATCGTCGAATAGAAAGTTGACTTGCCCATACACGACCGCCGTGCTCGATTCTGCACTTTCGTTGACGACGCCGATCGAGTCGATGATCTCCCAGCCGACTTTGCCGGTAGGGACATCGAGGCCGTCGTTGCCGACGTCAAGGTCTTCGTCAACAACCGGATCGGCGCCGCTTACGTTCTTGATGAGCAGGGCACTGAAGGCGGCGTTCTCAATGCGGCCCGTGGTGCCCAGGATATTGAGCGGATCGATCGAGTCCGAGGCGCCGACCGTTGTCTCGCCACCAAAGAAGTCAGGATCAGAGAACCCAGCCCCGTTGCCCCAACCAGGGGGCGACTGAACGATCGTCGGATTGGGTGGAAAGATCAGCACTTCGGAAGTGATCAGCGAGCCGGTGTTCTCGAGGTTGTTTCCACCAGCGATGACTGAATAAGGATTGTCTTTCTGCCGCAAACTTAGAAAGCCATTGCTGCCCAGCGTCATCCCGCTGAGGTTGAAAATGTTGTCAATATTGCCGCTGTTATCGTTCCCTTCGCTTTCCAGGAAGATCAAAAAGTGATCGTCTAGCGACGCGCCCGGCGTACCGCGGAGTTCGATGTATTCGCTGTCGAGGTCGCCGCCCGCGGATGGTGGATCCCAGAAGATCTCGTTAATGAAAAGTTCGGCGTGAGCGTTGCCACTGCTGGCGAATAGCGTCAAGACAACCATCAGCGTCAGCAAGGCGGCGTGAAAAGATCGAATCATTGTGGTTGTGATGCAGGTGGGATGAATGGTGCGGGAAAAGACTCAGTGCCGGCTATGTAGAGGACATCGACTGGCTGGCCGCTTCATGAGCGAAGCAAGGATCGCGGCGACCGCGTGTCGGGGCGGTCGCCGCGATGAATTTGCAATGGACGTCCTAGCGTCGGCTTAGCGGCGACGTCGCGAGACACCAGCCGCGGCCAGCATTAGGCAAAGCAACGAAGCGGCAGCCGGCTCCGGAACGTTGACGCCAGGAGAACCGGTCAGCGCGATCTCGGTGATTCCGGTAAACAGCGAGTCGTTTGCGAAGGGGTTCGACACAAACGTGCCACCCACTCCAAAGACCGATTGCTTGGCGACGCCCATGCCAGAAGTATCGAAGAGCGTCGATACGGTGTTCGTAAGGGCGCCACTGTAAGTGAAGCTGTCGATGATGCTGCCGGCGCCATCAAGGATATTAGCCGTGTCGCCGCCGCCGCCGAGTCCGCCGCCGCCCGTGACAGCAAAGACAGTAATTCCGGTACCCCAAACGGCCTGGAAGTCAGCTACGGCGCCTGCAGGCGTGTTACCATCATCCTCAAAGTCGACCAGGGCAACGACCGATTCGCCGGCGCCGACTGTAATGTCAGCAAGGGCTTGATCAGCCATGATCGTGGGCGACCCACCATCGTCGTAAAACAGGCCATCTAGGCTGATCGGTGCGGCGCCAAAGTTGGTGATTTCGATCCAGTCGCTTGTCCCATCAGGACCCGAGACGCCCGGGTAGACTTCGGTGATTTTCAGTGCTGCAAAGGCGGGGGCCACACTCGTGGCGAGCAGCAGGCATGCAAGTAGAGAGCAAAAAGCAGAGGTGATCTTCACCGGGACACTCCAATACAAAGTTGCAATGACTACCAACAGAGAGGCGTCCAACACGCACTCTCACCATGTGGGCCGGCAGTCTCGCAGCAGCTGATGAAGCGGCCGTGAAGCAACCGTGAAGAGGCAGCGAAAGTTATGAGAAGAAGCCGTTAAGGCTAGCCGCGCGAGAACGCCGAGACGGCGAGCACCACCGCGATGGCGACCAGCGTCACCAAGATGACCCACATGCGAGGTTTCTCGCGGTCGCCCGAAAGTTGAGGGGTTCGGCCAGGTCGGTTGGCGGAAGTAAGTTCGCGAGCCGCCTCTTCGCCAAACTCATCGAGGAGGTGCTGTAGTAAGAGACCCTCAACCGCCCGAGCGCTAAAGGGACGCTCTTCGGGCGACTTGGCGAGCAGTTGCGCAATCAATTCTTCTAGCCAATCGGGGCAATCGTTACCCAGCGAACTGACAGTAGGCGGCTCTTTGCGCATGTGTTGTTCCCACACCTGCGCGAAGTTGGCGCCCTGGAAGGGCGCCCGGCCAGTGAGCATCTCGAACATCACGCAGCCCAGCGAGTACAAATCGGCTTTGCCACTGATGTGGGTATCGGCAGTAATTTGCTCGGGTGACATATAGGCATAGGTGCCGACGGTCATCCCTTGTGCCGTGATGTCGGCGCCGAACGTATCACGAGCGATACCAAAGTCGCCCAGGACGAGGTCGCCCCGCTCGTCGAAGAACAAATTGCTCGGCTTCAGGTCGCGATGCACGATGCCGTGATTGTGGGCATGCTGCAAGGCTGAGGCAATTTGCACACCGTAGGCTGCCGCCAGCGGCCACGGCAGCGGGCCGCCGTTGGCCAGCCGGTCTTTTAGCGAGCCATGCTCCAACAGCTGCATGGCGTAGAAGTATTGCCCATCGAGCATCCCGCCGCCGTAGTGGCGAACGATGTGCGGATGGTTGAGCCGCTCCATGATCTGGATTTCACGCTCAAACCGATCGACGATTTTCTCATCGCCCGAAACACTCGGATGAAGCAGCTTCAGGGCTACCGGCTCCTGGATATCGTCGCTGGTCGCGCGATAGACCACCCCCACGGTGCCAGAACCGAGCTTGTCCCCGAGTTGGAACGTCGCCTTCGTGGGCAAAAAGCGGAGTTTGCGGGGAGCCATGGATTCCCGAGGGGGTCAATTTCGGGGGGCGAGGCGGTACGCACCTGCCGGCTTGGACCTCGCTCAACGCCAAGCTCCCCGCAACGCTTAGTTTCGCTCAACGGCCGACTTGCTGCAACTGCATATTGGCAAACGACTTGTGAAGCGAATGGCGTTCGGGTGTTCGTGGAACAAGCGATTTTCAGCTCCGGCCAACGATTGCCACGCGTAAGGAGCTCATACGATCCGGCCTTTGCCGTGCGAATAGGATCGCTCTCGACTGCTAAAGTTTCGTGCAAACGAGCCTACCCTCCAGGCAGACCTGCGATAGCGATATGCTCGTTTCTCGGCATTCTAGTGCCTAGCTGCTGCGGCGCGAAAATTGCTGCTCGCGTAATAACTGCGCAGCGAGCGGTGTAAGGAGGCGTCGCTCTACCGGCCAAGGACCTCGTCGGCCATTCCCGTGATCGCGCAGCCTCAAAATAGAAGGACACCCTTGAGTCGGGGTGGCTAACATCGTGAGCACAGCGACAGTTAACGGCGCCGGTAAAACCTCGGCTTCGCCCTCCCCCTCCTCTTCGTCGGGCGGCTCTCGCACCACCCGCCAAGCCGCGGTTGCTAGTGCGATCAACTATCGATCGCTGTCGCCAGCGATCAACTTCATCGACACCCACCCGGAGGACGTGTTCGGCGAGTGCGTCTTCGGCAAGTCACAGATGAAGAAGCGGCTGCCGAAGACGATCTTCCAGTCGCTGATGCAAACCATCGATGCGGGCGAGAAACTCGATCCGACGGTAGCCGACGTGGTGGCCGCCGCGATGAAAGACTGGGCGGTCGAAAAGGGCGCCACGCACTACACGCATGTTTTCTATCCGCTGACCGGTGGCACGGCAGAAAAGCATGACAGCTTCATGGCGCCCACTGGCGACGGTGGCACCATTGCCGCCTTCACTGGCAAGGAACTAATACAAGGCGAGCCGGACGGTTCCAGCTTCCCCTCAGGCGGCATTCGGCAAACGCACGAAGCTCGCGGCTACACCATCTGGGACGTCACAAGCCCGGCTTACATCCTCGAGAATCCCAACGGCACCACGCTCTGCATTCCTACGGCGTTTGTCTCGTGGACAGGCGAGGCACTCGATAAGAAGACGCCCGTGCTGCGTAGCATGCAGGCGCTTGATGCACAGGCGCATCGCATCACGAAGCTCTTCGGCCACGACGCCAAGGCATTCGTTGCATCGACCGCGGGCCCTGAGCAGGAGTACTTTCTAGTCGATAAGGCGTTTTTCTACTCGCGTCCCGACTTGGTGAACACAGGACGGACGTTATTCGGCGCTGCGCCGCCGAAGGGCCAGGAGTTTGACGACCATTACTTTGGCGCCATCCCCGAGCGGGTGCTGGCGTTTATGAACGAAGCGGAGCGTGAGTTGTTCCGCCTGGGTGTGCCCGTCAAAACGCGTCACAACGAAGTGGCGCCGGGGCAGTTCGAGTTGGCGCCGATGTTCGAGACCGCCAACGTAGCGACCGACCACCAGCAACTCATCATGCAAGTGCTGCGAAAGGTTGCGAAGAAGTACGACCTGGAGTGTCTGACGCACGAGAAGCCGTTCGCCGGCGTCAACGGCAGCGGCAAGCATGTGAACTGGTCGCTCGGTTCTAGCCAGCATGGCAACCTACTCGATCCGGGCGATACACCGCACGAGAATGCCCAGTTTTTGGTGTTTTGCGCCGCAGTAATTCGCGGCGTCTACAAGCATCAAGGGCTGTTGCGGG
>JBCDCL010000061.1:0-10302 GCA_039182175.1 Planctomycetota bacterium | reverse complement strand
GGCGACGCGGGCGTAATGGGGTAGATCGCAATCACCTCGTTCGTCGCGTAAGCGACCCGCGCGACGGCTTCATTGCCGTCAATCGTGATAAATTCGGGGGTGCCCATTGGTCGCCTTAACGCAACGCGACGCTTGCAGTCTCTCGTTGAGACCCGGCTTCTTCGGAGAAGAGTCGATCATCGGTCTACGCGTAGACTCGAAAACTTCGAGCGTCGATCGATCAGCAGAGTACATCGCAATAGAATTGTAGGAGCGTAGCGTCGCGACGGCGTGCTCATTGGCGCCATCGTCTGTTACACGCTTGCCAAAATGGCCGATTGAAGGTCTTTCCCGTTCAATCAGTCCTCTCTTCTGCTTTCATCGGCTAGTCTACCACTGCTACATGATGCGCCTAGCTAAATTGACTGCGACAAAACGGCACACCTGTTTGTCACACTGTGCTCAAACGCACATCGACGTCTTCAACCCTCGGACCGCAGTCAACACAATTCGTTTAGCAATGCACTACGGCGCCGCAAGCCTGCCAATGAAGTAGCCAGCGATCACTGCCGTGCCGATTACGCCGGCAACGTTTGGTCCCATGGCGTGCATCAGCAAAAAGTTCTGCGAGTCTGCCCGCTGTCCTTCCACCTGGGAAACACGCGCCGCCATCGGCACCGCCGAAACGCCTGCCGATCCGATTAAGGGATTCAGTGGCCGTCCTGGTGCAATCAGATTCATAAGCTTCGCCATCAATACGCCGCTCGCAGTCGAAACAGCGAAGGCTAGTATTCCTATCGCTTGAATCTTGAGCGTGCTAGGTTGCAAGAACGAATCGCCACTCATCGTGACTCCAACGGCAGTTCCAAGCAGGATGGTGATGACGTTGATTAAGTCATTCTGAGCGACTTTAACAAGCCGCTCTACGACGCCCGATTCGCGCAGGATATTTCCCAGCATCAGCATGCCTATCAGGGCTGACGACGTTGGCACAATCAAAATACAAATCACCATGGTTGCGATCGCAAAGAGCAACCGCTCGAAACGCGAGACCTGGCGAAGCGTCCGCATACGGATCTTGCGCTCCGACGCGGTGGTTAACGCTCGCATAATGGGGGGCTGGATCAGGGGCACTAGGGCCATGTAGGAGTAGGCCGCCACGGCAATCGGCCCCACCAACTCGGGCGCCAGTTTGTTGGCGGTGAAGATCGACGTTGGCCCATCAGCGCCGCCAATGATGCCGATCGCCGCTGACTCGCCCGGTGTGAAACCACTCATCGAGGCGCCGACAAATGTGACGAGTACCCCGGCCTGTGCCGCGGCGCCGAGGAGCAGGGTCCTTGGGTTAGCGATCAAAGGTCCGAAGTCAGTCAACGCACCAACGCCTAAGAAAATTAGCGGCGGGTAGATCTCCCACTCAATCCCTTTGTAGATGTAGTAATAGAGCCCGCCCGGCTCGCCATGAGCAGGCTCATTCATGATTCCCTGGGTAGGCAAATTCGCCAGCAAGGCTCCAAACGCGATCGGCACCAACAGCATTGGCTCGAAGCGTTTTGCAATAGCCAGATAGAACAACAAGCCGCTTACACCCCACATAGCGAGCATTCGCCACGAGAGATCGTCGAATGCCGTCAGCCGGATGATTTCGTCAAACATGGCGTGTCTATTGGATGACAAATAAGGGTTGCCCCTCGACGACCGTATCTCCCTCTTTGACAAGCACCTCTTTGACACTGCCCGAGGCGGGGGCGACAACCTTGTTTTCCATTTTCATGGCGTCAAGCACTAGAAGCACTGCGCCTGCTTCTACTTGATCGCCCTGTTTGACGTTGATTGTCGTCACGGAGCCAGACATCGGACTACGAACTGATCCACTCCCTGCTGGCGCCTGCGCAGGAGGCGTAGCCACAGGCGGCGGCGATTGAGGAGGTGGGGCCGCTGCCGTCGGCGGAACACCGGAAGAGCTGGGATGGGCCACGTGGGGTGGCGAATCTTCTAAGACTTCGACCGTGACGTCGTAGGAACGATCCCCAATCGTGATCCGCAGCTTTTTCATTGCGTATTGGTGAGTTGAGGTCTCGTGATCGCAGGGCAGGCCGCTTAGTTCACTTCGGTCGAACCTGGTCGGTCGACACTGTCTCGGACAACGATGCGTTGCTAACGGTTGTGACGTGGCAAGTCATGCGATGCGTGGTGCATCATACGCCCCTCAGAAGACCAATTCAGATCTTCAGGAGTTAGTCCTTTGATGTGTACGATCCGGTGAGGTTTTTCAATCGCTTCGGCAACGGCGGCGACAATCACAGCAACCTCCTCCATCGTTGGCGCCCCAACGGTCGAGCGCGGCGCCGACGTACTTTGTGCTTTTTCAGCAAATACTCGGAAGCACGCGCCAGCTGCCGCACAGATAACCGCGATCGACGCCAAACTGATCAGTACAACGACAAAGCCAACAACAGCAAATTGCACCCGCTGGTCAAGCGGGGCGTCGAGCGATAGAGCTTGTGCAAGGAGCAAAGTCACGATAGCGCTCAGAGCGGAATTAAACCGTGTTTCTTAGGGGGACGGGTCACCGATTTGTTGAGCGTGTTGCGAAGGCCCAGTGACACTACGCCCCGCGTCTCGCTGGGAGCGATAATGTCGGTGATCATTCCGTGAGCAGCCGCCATATAGGGTGATGCGAATCGGTGGCGGTACTCTTCGACCAACTTTGCCCGCGCTCCGGCCTTGTCCTCCGCCGCGGCTAGCTCTTTGCGGTACAGGACATTCACGGCGCCATCGGCCCCCATGACGGCGATTTCGGCCGTGGGCCAGGCGAATACAAGGTCGGCACCAAGGTCCTTGCTGCACATGGCAAGATACGAGCCGCCGTACGCTTTGCGGGTGATGACCGTAATCTTGGGGACAGTTGCCGACGAGTAAGCGAACAGCATCTTTGCCCCGTGGCGAATGATGCCACCCTGTTCTTGTGTTACGCCCGGAAGGAAGCCCGGGATATCGACGAAGGTCAACAGCGGGATATTGAAGGCATTGCAGAATCGGATAAATCGCGCTCCTTTATCGGAGGCGTCGATATCCAAAGCGCCTGCTTTTACGCCGGGCTGGTTCGCAACAACGCCGACGACGACGCCATCGACGCGACCGAATCCTACGATCAGATTTTGAGCGAAGCCGCTGTGTACCTCTAGCATTTGCCCATGGTCGAGAATTCGCTTGATCACGGCGTACATGTCTAGCGGTGCTTTTGCATCACCGGGTACAAGCTCATCGAGTGTCGGATCGGGGTCGAGTGAAATATCGGCAGACAGCTCGTTGGGAGGATTCTCAACGTTGTTGGGCGGCAAATACGATAGTAGTTGCTGGGTAATTTGCACCGCATGCTGGTCGTCATCCGCCACGAAATGAACGTTGCCACTCACCGTCGAGTTGACTGCGGCGCCACCGACCTCGTCCATGGTCGGCTCGACACCGGTTGCTGCTTTGATGACCTGCGGTCCGCAAATGAACATGTTCGCGTTTTGCCGCGTCATGATCAAAAAATCCATCAAGGCCGGCGAGTAGGCGGCCCCGCCGGCACAATTGCCCGCGATGACGGCGATCTGCGGCACGCGGCCCGACAGCATGACGTTGCGGTGGAATACCTGCCCGTAGCCAGACAGCGATTCAACCGCTTCTTGAATCCTGGCGCCGCCAGAATCGTTGATCGCCACGAATGGAATGCCGCACTCCGCGGCGTAATCCATGACGTCGCAAATCTTCTTAGCATGACGCTGCCCAAGCGCACCACCACCGACGGTCGCATCCTGGCTGTAAGCCGACACGGCGGAACCATCCACGCGACCTACGCCAGTTACGACGCCGTCGCAAGGAAGCGACTTGGACTCCATGCCAAAGTCGTGGCAGCCGTGCTGCACATGCTGGCCCCACTCTTGGAACGTGTCGGGGTCGAACAGAACGTCGAGTCGCTCGCGGGCTGATAGTTGGCCTTTGGCACGCCGCTTCTCATGGCGAGCCTCGCCGCCGCCGCCGAGCGCTGTCTCACGCTGTTGCGACAGTTCGTTCAACGCATCTGAAGAAATGGGCATGTCGCTTGAAGCTGGAACCGATAAGTCAAGCTGCCGAAAAGCAAAGGTGATCCTTGCAGACCAAGAAAGAGTCCGAAGCGATCAAGTCGCCAAGAGCATAAGGCGTTTCGTTACTCGCTGCAAGAAAGTTAGTCGTGGTTCGGACGTGGCGTCGCTTGAACGTTTTGCTTGGATGCCACGCTCTGCTGCGTTTGCACAACAGCAATTCTCAGTTTGCTATGTTCAAAGGCGACAAGCAACGAGGCAATTTGTCGCGGTGGACTTCCCCTTCAAATCGCATTACGATCGCAACCATGCGAAGGATGCCTACAGGATTAAACCTTCGCGCGAATGATCCTTCGATCAAGCTTTTCTGATCCGTCATGTTCGCGATTACGGAAGCACGTTTCCTAGCGCCCGAGATCAAATTGCTACGCATCGAGGCGCCGCGGATCGCTCGGCGCCGGCTTGCGGGGCAGTTTGTAATTGTCCGCGTTCACGATCACGGCGAGCGAATTCCGCTGACGATTGCGGATTCAGATGCCGAAACAGGCACCATCACGATCGTCGTGCAAGGCGTCGGAAAGACAACCAAGCTCATCAATTCGCTTACGGCGGGCGACTCGATTCAGGACGTCGTGGGGCCGCTCGGGCAACCCTCAGAGACCCAAAATTTCCGTACGGTTGTCGTGATTGGCGGCGGCGTTGGCGCCGCAATCGCCTACCCGACCGCGGTCGCCTTTAAGCAGGCTGGAAGTCGCGTAATAAGCATTCTGGGCGCCCGCTCGCGAGAGTTCGTAATCTTGGAGGACGAGCTCCGGGCGGCCAGCGATGAACTGTTCGTGATGACTGACGATGGCAGCTATGGTGAGAAAGGGTTTATCACGCAAAAGCTCGACGAACTGCTGCAGCAGTCGAAACCAATCGATCACGTGTTGGCGATCGGCCCTGTGCCCATGATGGAGGCGGTCGCCGAATCGACTCGCCCGGCAGGCATCAAAACCATTGTGAGTCTGAATCCAATTATGGTCGATGGCACGGGCATGTGCGGTGGTTGTCGCGTCGCAGTCGGTGGCCAAAGCAAGTTCGCGTGCGTCGATGGGCCGGAGTTCGACGCGCATGAAGTCGACTTTCGCACACTTATGCAACGCAATGCTGTTTATCGTCGCCAAGAGAAACAGGCGGCAGAACAAGCGGAAACCAAGTCTGCCTGCGTCGATGATCGAAGAGATGTGGCGTGTCGACTCCAGCAGGCAAATCCAGAAGTCGGCAAACGAGTTCAGTAGCGAAAGATAGCCTTTACCGAGGAAAGCATGGCCGATCAGTTGCCCCCCAAGCAACGGATGAAAATTCCGCGGCAGGCAATGCCGGAGCAAGATCCTGCCGTAAGGGCCTGCAACTTCGAAGAAGTCAACCTTGGCCTGGACATCGTCGTCGCCGAGAAGGAAGCGCAGCGTTGCTTGACATGTGCTGATCCGAAGTGCGTATCCGGTTGCCCGGTTGGCGTACAGATTCGTGATTTTGTAACGCTGGTGGTATCCGGGGATTATCTGGGAGCTGCAGCAAAGATCCGCGAGGACAATGTCTTGCCGGCCGTGACAGGCCGCGTCTGCCCGCAGGAGAATCAGTGCGAAGGGGCCTGCGTACTTAGTAAGAAATTCACATCGCTAGCGATCGGCAATCTCGAACGTTTTGTGGCCGACTACGAACGCCGCACTGGCCAGGTCGGACTACCCGACAAGGCGCCACCGACGGGTAAAAAAGTCGCCATCGTTGGTAGCGGACCGGCTGGTTTGAGCTGCGCTGGCGATTTGGTACTAAAAGGCCACGAAGTGACGGTCTTCGAGGCCTTGCACGAAATCGGCGGTGTGCTCGTGTACGGCATTCCCGAATTCCGTTTACCAAAAGAAATTGTTCGTGAAGAAATCGACAACATGCGGAAGATGGGCATCGATTTCCAAACCAACGTTGTCATTGGCAAGACGGTTACCATTGACGAATTGATGCAGGAAGAAGGATACGACGCTGTTTTCATCGCCACGGGGGCGGGCTTGCCACGTTTCTTGGGCATTCCGGGTGAGAACCTCGGTGGGGTCTATTCCGCTAACGAGTTCTTGACACGCGTCAACCTGATGAAGGCCTACGAGCCCGACGAGTACGAGACTCCTATCTACGATTGTCGCGGCAAGAATGTAGCCGTGGTAGGCGGCGGCAATACGGCGATGGATGCGGTTCGCTCGGCGAAACGGCTCGGCGCCGCGACCGCTTCGATCATCTACAGGCGGGGCCGTGACGAGATGCCCGCCCGCGCCGAAGAGGCCCATCATGCGGAGCAAGAAGGGGTGCAGTTCCTCAATCTCCACAATCCGGTCGAGTTCCTCGGCAACGACGAAGGGCAACTCACGGGCGTGCGAATGATCAAAATGGAGCTCGGAGAGCCCGATGAATCGGGACGGCGAAGCCCGTCACCAGTCGAAGGGTCGGAAACGGACATTCCGATCGATGTGGCGATCATAGCCGTCGGCACGGGGGCAAATCCACTCGTGCAGTCAACGACGCCGGACATGGAGACCAACAAGCGAGGCTATATTCTCGCCGACGACGAGACAATGCGGACCACCAAAGAAGGCGTATTTGCTGGCGGCGACATTGTAAGCGGGGCCGCGACGGTGATCCTCGCCATGGGCGCCGGCCGCAAAGCGGCCGCATCGGTGCATGAATTCTTGGCAACCGGTGATTGGGAGACCGGTTAGCCAAGCGTCGCGAGTAGCTGCCCATTGGCGACATGCTGGCCAACTTCGACCTCGATCGACCCCACAACGCCGTCGCTGGGCGCCGGGACACCAACTTCCATTTTCATGGCCTCGAGCACCAAAATCGGCTCGCCCGCATTGACACGATCACCCGGCTGGGCGACGACGCGGAGCACAACACCGGGCATCTGAGCAGTAACGTCTACGGCTTGCCCCGCCGAAACGGGCGGTGGCGAAGTGTTTCCGCTATCGGCAAGCTCAACATCGTAGGTTTGGCCATCGACAGTCACTTGCTTTCCGTTGACTTGGACATCGAATCGCTTCCCACCCACGTTGAGAGCAAAGGCGCCAGAGCTGTTGCTCGCAGGTTGGGCCGCTGCTTCGGGCTCCACCTTCCGAACGCCGAGTGTCGCCTCGTCCTTCAAGAACGCCAAACCTTTTTCTTTGCAGGTGGCGATGATGAACAGGTTTTCGTCGGTCTCCTCTAGGCCGTGTTCCTGCAGTTGTTTGCGAGCCGCTTCGACACCTTTGCTCGGATCGGCGTCATTAAGTTCGAGCGGCGGGCGGGTCGTCGGCTCCAGTTCCAACTGTTTCGATGCCTGGGCAACAACCTCCGGGTCGGGTGGCACCGGTGTCTTGCCGAAGTAACCCAGCACCATCTTTCCGTAGGGCTCGGCAATCTTCTCCCAAGGCCCAAACATCACGTTGTTGAATGCTTGCTGGAAGTAAAACTGCGAGACAGGCGTCACCGACGTGCCATAGCCGCCGCGACGCACAACGTCGCTCATCGCGCGAATCATTTCGGGATAGCGATCCATGATGCCGTTGTCTCGCAGCATCTGGGTATTGGCCGTCAGCGCACCGCCTGGCATCGGACTCCAGGGAATTAGTGGCTCGACGGCGACAGCCTCCGGCGGCAGGAAGTAATCCTTCATGCAGTCTTTGAAGACTTCCTCGGCCTCGCGAACTTTGTCGACATCAACGTCCAGTTCATAACCACTGCCACGCAGGGCGTGCCACATCACAAGTACGTCGGGCTGGCAAGTGCCGCCGGAGCAAGGAGCCAGCGACAAGTCGATCGCATCGGCGCCCGCCTCAAGCGCCGCCATATACGCCTGCACGCTGACGCCTGCGGTCTCATGCGTATGGAAGTGGATGTAAGTGTCCGCCGGCAGCATCTTGCGGGCCTGCTTGATCGTCTCATGGACCTTGGACGGCACGGCTGTTCCGGAGGCGTCCTTAAAACAGACGGAATCGTACGGAATTTCGGCGTCAAGAATCCCCTGAAGAACGCCGGCATAGAAGTCGGCGTCGTGGGCCCCCGTGCAACCGGGCGGCAACTCCATCATCGTGACTACGACTTGGTGCTTCAAACCGGCTTCGACAATACAGCGAGCGCTATGCACAAGGTTTTGCACATCGTTAAGTGCATCAAAGTTGCGAATCGTCGTCATGCCGTGCTTCTTGAATAGCTCGGCATGGAGGCGAATGATGTCGCTCGACTGCGACTCCAGTCCAACGACGTTTACGCCGCGCGACAGTGTTTGCAAGTTCGCTTCGGGCCCAGCCGTCGCCCGAAACGCATCCATCATGTCGAATGCGTCCTCTTGGCAGTAAAAATAGAGCGACTGGAAACGCGCGCCGCCGCCTGCCTCGAAGTAGGTGATGCCCGCGTCGCGGGCCGCTTCCAGGGCTGGCAAGAAGTCAGGAGTCAGCACACGGGCGCCGTAGGCTGACTGAAAGCCATCACGGAACGCGGTGCACATGAAGTCAATTTTTTTCGCCACGATCGAACGCCTGAAGAGTAAAGGTGCTTTGCCGAATAGACTTTTCGTCGATGGTTACTTGATCAACACCGACCACAACACGCCTGCTGCGATCGCCGATCCTATGACGCCGGCCACGTTCGGAGCCATGGCGTGCATTAGCAAGTGGTTATGCGGATCGGCGTCGTGACCGACCATTTGCACAACGCGGGCCGAATCGGGCACTGCGGAGACGCCCGCCGCCCCTACTAGAGGGTTGATCTTTTCGTGCAGGAACAAGTTCATCAACTTCGCGAAGAGCACCCCCGAGGCCGTCGCGATCGCAAACGAAAGAGCGCCAAGGCCGAAGATCAGCATCGATTGCTTGGTGAGAAACTGATCGGCATCCGTACTGGCGCCGACGGAGAAGCCCAGCAAAATTGTCACGATATCGATCATTGCGGTGCGGGCGGTGTTGGCTAGCCGCTCGGTCACGGTGCTTTCCTTTAGCAGGTTGCCAAAGAACAGCATGCCAACCAACGCAAGCGAGCCAGGCGCGATCAGCGCACAGATCAAAAAACCGGCGATGGGGAACAGGATCCGCTCATGCCGGGTCACCTGCCTTGGCGGCTTCATGCGGATCAACCGCTCCTCTTTCGTCGTAAGCAGTTTCATCACAGGCGGCTGGATGACTGGCACCAGAGCCATGTACGAGTAGGCGGCAATCGCAATCGCACCCAGCAGTTCTGGGGCTAGTTTGGCAGCAAGAAAGATCGCCGTCGGACCGTCGGCGCCGCCGATGATGCCAATCGCCCCCGCTTCGCTAGGCGTGAAGCCGATGTATAAAGCGCCGAGTAGCGTCAGGAAGATGCCCATCTGCGCGGCCGCTCCGAGCATGACGAGCTTCGGATTCGAAAGCATCGTCGAGAAATCCGTCATGGCGCCGATGCCAAGAAAAATGAGCGGCGGAAAAATGCCTTGGCTTACGCCGAAGTACAAGTAGTAGAGCACACTCCCGGGATCGTAAACGCCCAGCGTCATACTTTCAGCGCTCGGGATATTTCCAACCAGCACGCCGAAGCCGATGGGGCATAGAAGCAGCGGCTCGTAGTCTTTGATGATCGCGAGGGCGATGAAGATGAGCCCCACCAAGATCATGCCCAGATTACCAGGCGTCATCTGGTAGAAGCCGGTGGTCTTCAAAAACTCTATGAAGATTTCCATCGAAGATGCGTGAAGCAACAGGATTCAGAAGAGGTAACTTGCAATCGCTTGGCGTCGTTATTTCGGCGGCCGTCGGTTATGCATTGCCCAACCAATCGCGGCAATTAGTCGCGGGTCCGTTCCGGCGGCGGGCGGAGACTTTGACCCGCGTCCGTTATTCGCCGGCTGGTCGTGGTGGGACTCTATTTCGGGCAGATAGGGCCCTAAGGCGTTGAGCAGTCGTGGCAGGGCGCCAATGAATAGACTCACGGCCGTGAGGGCGACAAAGACAATTAGCAGCCCCGTAATGGTGATTGCGACGCCGTTGCCTTCTCTGATGGCATCGAGTCCGCGAAGAGGGACGTCCGCGGGAGCGGCTTGGGCCAGTAGCAACATAATTTCGTTCCGACGAGGGTCGCGGGCAAAGTCCCGCTGACAAATGACGTGGCTATGATAACCGCCGTACTCTCGCTGCACGACCCGCTAGGCGCCAACCGCCGTGAATTACTACGTCAGCATCGTCCACCTGCCGCCTACCACTCGGCGACGACACCGCCG
>JBCDCL010000060.1:0-10413 GCA_039182175.1 Planctomycetota bacterium | reverse complement strand
TGTGGGGCGAGGTCGCCGAGATTCGCAACCACTACAACGAGCTGACGGTTAAGCTACGCGAGAAAGCGGCGCCACATCGCGAAATGCAACTGGTCTTTCGCGTCTACGACGATGGCATTGGCTTTCGGTATGAACTGCCGAGTCAGCCGGAGCTTGGTGAGTTTGTCATCGCCGAGGAGACTACGCAGTTTCGCCTGCCGGGCGACCCTACTTGCTGGTGGATACCGGACTCGTACGACACCTACGAGATGCTGTACACCGAGTCGCCGCTTAGCAAGCTTGGCACAACGAAACAGCAAGGCAATGCTGATACGCATGCGACCGAGCAGGGCGATCTCACGGGCGCCAACACGCCGCTGACGATGCAGGTCGATGAGCAACTTTATGTCTGCCTGCACGAGGCGGCGCTCTCTGACTACGCCGGCACGACACTTCAGCCCGTCGAGGGCGAGCAGGGAACTCTGCAAGCAAAACTGGTCCCGTGGCCCAATGGTGACAAGGTTCGCACGCGAACGCCCATGCAGAGTCCGTGGCGGACGATTCAAATCGGCGAGCGGCCCGGCGATTTGCTCGAGTCGCATCTAATCGCCAACCTGAACGAACCGAACAAGCTGACCGAGACAAGCTTCATCAAGCCAATGAAATACATTGGCATTTGGTGGAGCATGCACCTAGGGATCACTTCGTGGGGCAAAGAGGGCGGCAAGCATGGCGCCACGACGGCCGAAGCAAAGCGGTATATCGACTTTGCTGCCCACCACGACATTCCCGCAGTGCTGATCGAAGGGTGGAATACCGGTTGGGAGAGTTGGTACGAAGACGACAACTTCGATTTCATCACTTCCTACGATGACTTCGACCTAGCGGGCGTCGTTGCTTATGCCCGAGAGCGTGGCGTCGAAATCATCGGCCATCACGAAACGGGCGGCCAAGTTGATTCTTACGAGCGGCGGCTCGACGAAGCATTCGCTCAATACCAGAAGCTCGGCATTCGTGCCGTAAAGACGGGCTATGCTGGCACGATTCGCCCCGATGGGCACTACCATCACGGGCAGCGGATGGTTCGCCATTACCAGAAGGTGGTGGAAACGGCCGCTCGTTACGGGATCATGCTCGACGTCCATGAGCCGATCAAACCGACGGGGCTCCGCCGCACGTATCCAAACCTGATGACGCAAGAAGGCGTGCGAGGCATGGAGTGGAATGCATGGAGCGACGGCAATCCGCCTGAGCACCACACCATCTTGCCATTCACGCGAATGCTCGCTGGTCCCACAGATTACACCCCGGGCATTTTTGATCTTCGCTTCGAGCGATACGCCGATCAGTACACGCTTTGGAATTCGCTCGGCGGACTGGAGACGAAGGGCCGGATGAGTACGACGCTGGCAAAGCAGCTTGCGTTGTATGTGGTCTTCTACAGCCCGCTTCAGATGGCGGCCGACTTGCCGAGCAATTATCAGTCGCATCCTGCTTTCCAGTTCATCCGCGATGTCCCCGTCGATTGGCAGCAGACACGGGTCGTAGACGCAGCGATTGGCGACTACACCGTGATTGCTCGCCAGGACAAGCAGTCTGCCGATTGGTACGTCGGCGCCATCACCGATGAGCAATCGCGAACGCTGAACCTTGTGCTCGATTTTCTCGATCCTGGGAAAACCTATCTGGCGACGTCCTACTCCGACGCGGCCGACGCTCACTTTCGCGACAATCCGACGCCGGTGACGATCGACCGGCGAATGGTTCGCCACGGCGAGCAGTTGGAGTTGCGACTCGCCGCCGGCGGCGGGCAGGCGATTGCTATTCAAGCGGTGGCGCCATCGCACTCGCTGCCTGGCGAGTAGCCAATCAGCGTGCCTCACTCCAGCGAAATCGGGTGCAGTGGTGTGCGACAGATTGTCTCGGTATGCGCACCGCGACGCGGCGTGTAGTCTGTTGAGTCATGATCGCTCGACGCCGACCGTTGGCTGCGTTGCTGGCCGCCTATTTCGCGGTGGTGACGAGTGGTGCGCCGCTGCCGCTTGAGTGGTCGCTCGCCTTGGTGGCGTCCGTCGCTCCCCCGACCGACGACTCTACCGAGCGGTTTCCGTGCGAGAATTGCCCCTGCGGCTGTAGCACGGCTGCCTATTGCTGGCAGAACTGTTGCTGCCACACCATGGCGGGCCGACTGGCTTGGGCCAGGCGTGCCGGCGTTCGCCCGCCCGACGCGGCTCTCGACGCAGCAGAGCTAGCGGGACTAGATGTCAGCGACTGGCGGCCGAGTCGTGAACCTCCGGCAAGCGAACCCGCTGAAAAAGCTTGCTGTATGGTGTCGACCAGCGAGGCGACAGGGCCTTCGAGCCTAGAGACAGACGAAAGTCTACCGCCTTGTTGTCAGACCGCTCGCTCGTGTTGTCAGGGTAAGTCTTCCTGCGGGAGCGAGTGTTGCTGCCAAGCGAAATCATGCTGCCAACAGCCGGTCGAAGCATCAAGCGAGGAGAGCGCGTCGTGTTGCCAATCTGCGACTCCTCCAACGGCAACGTGTTGCAGCGAACAGCCACTGGGTGAGCAGCCGCTGGGTGTGCAGCCAGTGGGCGAGCAGCGTAGCCCATCGCCTCCGGGCGTGTCGATTGTCAAAGCTCTGGCGTGCCAAGGACTTGCCGTGGCGTGGCTAGCGCTCGGCGAAGCCGTGCCGCTTACTACTCCGCAAGTCGTTACTGTCGATTCGATCGATAGCGTTGTTCTCATCTCTACGCCTCTCTGGCGTGACTGGAAAGAGTCGCCGGGCACCCCGCCGCCTGAGTGGGTGGCCTGAGGTAGTTCCGTTATTTCGGCAGCCGCCGCTGCTTAGCAACCGGCTCGGCTTGCAATCCCTCGTCGACAGGTTGGGGATTGGTCCGCGCTGCCGCACACTCTGCTTTTTCCAACGAACGAGATATTTCTCCGATGAAATCAGTTTTCCTACACGCCTACGCGCTCACTCTTATGGCGAGCGTCGCCTCGGCTCACGGTCCGCAAATTCAGGCGACCAACGATGGTGGCAAGATCACCACGCGGCAAGTCTTGATTGGTAGCTACACCCCGCTTACGCCCGAGACGACGGTCTACGTCGCCCCGATTGGCGAAGTGGCAGACTTTGACTTCGGGCCTTCGCTGCGGGCCTTGCCCGATGAGAATCCGCATCACCCGTTCGGTCCCGGCGTTGCCTACGGACTTGGCGGCACGTTTCCGGCCAACTCGACCCTCACGCTCACGTTCGTAGACGAGCTTCTGCAGTGGGATGGCGGCAGTTTCGTGTCGGCGGGGCCGACCGAGTTGGCAGCGCTTCGCACGAGCAATCCCAACGGTGCATCGCTCACCGGCAACGTAGGCATCTCGGGTAGTGCCGATCCGTCGGTGGAGGTCGCCATCGGCGCCAGCTACGGCGCCAACGCCCATGCCTCGGTCACTTACGTTTTGCTAGGCGATGGCGTCAGTCCAACGTCGCCCACCGCCGATGGCATCTATCTGGCCGAGTTGCAACTCTCGTCGAGCGATGCTGCGATCGCCCCGTCCGATCCGTTCTTCCTCATGCTGGCGAAGGGCTCAACGAGCATGCTATCCGAAGCGGTCACGTCGCTTGGCGTTGATCCGGCGGCGGTGCAGTTCTTGGCGATTCCTGAGCCCGCGAGCCTGACCCTGATGGCGTGTATGATGCTCGTCGGTTGGTCATCGCGAGAGCGAAGAACGTGATCGCCGCCAAACGTGGTTTTTCCTTGGTCGAGTTGCTGGTGGTGATCGCCATCATCGGCACACTCGTCGGGCTGCTCTTGCCGGCAGTGCAGAGCGCGCGGGCTGCCGCGCGCTCCACTGCTTGCAAGAATCAACTGCGACAGATTGGACTGGCCATCACGCAGTATGGCGATCTGCACAACGGCGCCTTTCCGGAGTGGAGCCACGCCGGTGACGGACGTTCATGGATTGACACTCTGGCCGCGCATTTGGAGCAGGTCGACTCGGTCCGAATCTGCCCCGACGACCCGCAAGCGACTGACCGCCTCCAGGCCGACGCGACTGGCTACGTCATTAGCGACTACCTGGCGGCCGACGACGTGCCGGGCACCCGGCGTAACCGGCGGCAACTGCAGGCGACGAGCAAAACCATGATCGCCTTCGAAGGCGCAGGCGATCGCCCGATCGATGCAGCCTACGATCACGCTCATGCGTCCGAGTGGTTCTCCAGCCTGAACGTAGCTTGGGGCTTGGTCGGGCTAAAGGTTCGCCAAGACCTGCAGCTAGACCGCCATGCCGACGCCGCCAACTACCTCTACGTCGATGGTCATGTCGAAGTCATTGCCGAGGCGACCATCGACCGCTGGATTGCCGATAATCACAACTTTGCCGAGCCGCAGTGACGCCATCGCAGCGCTGCTGTTGTTCGTGAGGAGATACGCTGTGTTTACACGCTTACTACTTTTTGCCTCGGCCGGTGGCGCCGCGTTCGCGGCGTCGCTTGCCGCCGGGCATGGCACGCCGATCGACTTGAAGGTCGTCAACGGAGCCCTTTCCGTGAGCCATGTGCCCGATGGGTACGCGCCGTTCGTTTTTGGGCAACAAGCCGAGGAGAGCGATCCGCAAGGACCGATCAACCTGCCGGGACTCGGTTCGAGTCTGGTGTGGGACCTGCCTGGCATCGACATCGTCGGCATGACCGGCTCGGCGAGTCTATCACTAGAAGTGATGGCGCCCACGCTTGGGGGCCTTACTTCAGATAGCCCCACCTTCGATAGCAACGAGCAGACGCTTTGGTACTGGGATGCGGCGACGCAAACGGTCGAACCAACGCCGGCCGACGCCGCCCTTGATCTACTACTATCCGATGGCAGTTCGGCTCGGCTCGATAACGCCTCACCGCTCTTGCCACCTACGGTACTGTTGGCGGACACGGTCGCTGGGCAGACAGGCTTTCACAATCACAGTCTGCTCAACTTTGCGATGCCCTACACGCCGCCACTCGATCTTGGCGTGTACGGGTTCTTTGCCCGATTCACTTCGGAGAGCTACTCTCCGAGTGAGTGGTTCCTGACGATCTTCAACCTCGGGACCGCCTACGATGATCTAGCGCCGGCGTCCGAAGCAATGTGGGGCTTGGCGTTCCCGGGCGACTACGATCGCGATGGCGAAGTCACCGTCCTCGATCATCAGATCTGGGCCAGCGAGTATGGCTCGCAGGTCTCCACGCCCGGCGCCGGCGCCGATGGCAATGGTGATGGTATAGTCGACATCGCCGACTTCACCGTCTGGCGAGATGCCCTGGCGCCTCCGCCGCCCGGCGCGAACCAATCGGTTGCCGTACCGGAGCCGGTGGCGAGCTTATTCGCTTGGGTGTGGGGCCTTTACTCGGCTGTGACGGGTCGCCGCAGACGCAAGCGGCGCGAGACTTGCACGTTGATGTGATAACAATGCGGCCGCCAAATCGCCCCGTATTTTCGGGACTCGGTTGATTATTGCGCCCTGCCAACGCCAAGATAATGGGCGCCAGCCGCCAAAATTCGCGGCGCCCATGCCGGCGTATGCCTTATCTCTCGCATTTAACTGATTGCTTATTCGCTCCAGTATGCAGTACCAATCGCAAGGCTACGACGAAGCTTTCGATCCCCAGGGGCAGCCGCGGGCCGCCTGCCGAGAGTTTCTCGAGCGGTTGGATTCGGTCGGCATTCCCGAACTAGCTCGCCGGCAGCAAGCGGCCGAGCTTCAATTGCGAGAGTCGGGCATTACGTTCAACGTTTACGGGCATACCGATGGCGTCGAAAAGGTCTGGCCATTCGATGTCATGCCACGCGTGCTCGATGGCGACGAGTGGAAGCAAATCGATGCCGGCCTACAGCAGCGAATTGCCGCGCTCAATCTGTTCATCGACGACCTCTACAACGATCAACGCATCCTGGCCGATGGCATAGTGCCGAAGGATTTGATTCTTTCGTCCAAAACCTATCGCAAGGAGATGCAGGGCTTTAGTCCGACGCACAAAGCGTGGTGCCACATTAGCGGCGTCGATCTGGTGCGAAGCGACGATGGCGAAATCTACGTGCTGGAGGACAATCTCCGCTGCCCGTCGGGCGTCTCCTACGTGCTAGAGAATCGGGAGGTTATGAAGCGGAGCTTCGCCCGCGTGTTCGATGGCGTCTCGATTGCCCCGGTTGAGGAGTACCCCGAGAAACTTCTGGAGATGCTGCTCAGTTGTGCGCCGCCTCGTTCGCGTGATCCGCTAGCGGTGGTGCTCACACCGGGCGTTTACAACTCGGCCTACTTCGAGCACACCTTCCTCGCCCAGCAGATGGGGGTCGAGTTGGTGCAAGGTTGCGACTTGGTCGTGATAGACGAGGTCGTATACATGCGTACCACGCACGGACTACGTCGTGTTGATGTCATCTACCGACGCATTGACGATGATTTCCTCGATCCCGAATGCTTCCGCGAAGACTCCGCGCTAGGTGTCGCGGGACTTATGCGAGCTTACCGGGCGGGGAACGTCACGCTCGCCAACGCCCCGGGGACGGGTGTCGCAGACGACAAGGCAGTCTACGCCTATGTGCCGGAGATCATTCGCTACTACCTGGGCGAAGACGCCATCCTGAACAACGTGCCGACCTATCTCTGCTCCGACCCCAAGCAACGCGACCATGTGCTGGCGAACCTCGATAAGCTCGTGGTGAAGCCAACGAACGAATCGGGTGGCTACGGCATCATGCTCGGTCCGCAGGCGACCGAGGAAGAGCGGGCTGCCTGTGGTGATCGCATTCGTACCGATCCACGCAATTACATCGCCCAGCCAATGCTGCAGCTTTCGACGGTTCCTACCCTGGTGGAAGACCGACTCGAACCCCGCCACGTCGACCTCCGGCCCTTTGTGCTCGCCGGCGAAGACATCTACGTCATGCCGGGCGGCTTGACTCGTGTGGCGCTCAAAGCGGGCTCGATGGTCGTTAACTCTTCGCAAGGCGGCGGCAGCAAAGACACATGGGTTTTGTCCAACTAATGCCTGCCAACTTCCAACTTTCGACTTCCAATGCTTAGTCGCGTCGCCGAATCGATCTATTGGATGAGCCGCTATGTGGAGCGGGCGGAGAATGTTGCGCGGTTCATCGACGTCAACTACGCCCTGACACTAGGCAAAGATCAAAACGGCGGGTCGCAGTGGGCGCCACTTGTTTACACGACGGGCGACCAGGCGTTGTTTGAAGAACTCTACGGCGAACCAACACGTGAGTCGGTGCTGCGTTTCCTGGCGTTCGACAAGCGTAATCCCAATTCGATTTTGTCCTGTGTATCAGCCGCCCGAGAGAATGCACGGAGTGTCCGCGAGTCGATCACCGCGCCGATGTGGGGACGGATCAACCGCTTCTACCTAACGGTTCGTAACGCCTCGAGCGGTGACGCAGCGATTAACGAGCCGGGCGGATTTTGCGACGAGGTCAAGCTCGCCAGCCATGCTCTTGTCGGTCACACTTACGCGACGATGTCGCATGGCGAAGCGTGGCATTTTTCGCGGGTCGGTCGGCTGATCGAGCGGGCCGATAAGACCTCGCGAATCGTCGACGTGCAATACTACCACCTGCTGCCAACCGCAGCCGACATCGGATCGCCTGTCGATCTGGTGCGATGGAACGCCTTGCTCCGTTCGACTAGTGCCTTGGCGATGTACCGCAAACAGCATGGACGGATTACCCCGGAACGCGTGGCAGACTTCCTGATCCTCGATCGGGACTTCCCCCGGGCCATGCGGTTCTGCATCATCCGGATCCAAGAGTCGATCAACGCCATCACCGGCAACCGGCCAGGGACTTTCAGTTGTTCTACCGAGCAACTGGCGGGCAGACTTCGATCAGAGATGGACTATACTGCTATCGCTGACGTCATTCGCGAGGGATTGCACGAGTATATCGACCGCTTTCAACAGCTACTCAACGGTGTTGGCGAAGCCTTGCAAGCCGACTTTTTCACGTTGACGAGCGAAGGCGACCCACCGCTTGCTGTGCAGAAACAGACCCAACGCTGATCGGCCAGCCGGCATAAGTCCGTAGCCGGCCCGAATCGCATCCCTTCCTACCTCGCCCCCGCCCTCCCCGCAGCTTTCCTACCGATGGCTATTCATGTCGCCCTGCATCACTCGACGCGCTACACCTATCCCCGCCGCATCGAACTTGGCCCCCAGCTTATCCGCCTCCGCCCGGCGCCCCATTGCCGGACGCCGATCGAGAGTTACTCGCTAAGCGTCAAGCCCGCCGGGCACTTCCTTAACTGGCAGCAAGATCCGTTTGGCAACTACCTAGCTCGCTGCGTCTTTAATGAGAAGGCGGAGCAGTTGCGGATTGATGTCGACCTGGTGGCGTCACTCTCGGCGATCAACCCGTTCGACTTCTTTATGGAGCCTGCCGCGGAGCAGTTTCCGTTTACCTACGACGCCGAGGTGCTGCACGACCTGCGGCCCTACCTGGCGTTGGCGCCGGCAGGCCCGGCACTGCATCAACTGCTCGGCACGATCGATCGGACGCCCCGCAAGACAATCGACTTCTTGGTCGAACTCAACCAGCGGCTCGAAAAAGAGATCGACTACGTTGTCCGCATGGAACCGGGCGTTCAGACGCCCGACCAAACGCTGGAACTTGGCAAAGGGTCGTGCCGCGACTCGGCATGGTTGTTCTGCCAAGTGCTGCGGCAGTTGGGTTTTGCATCGCGATTTGTCTCGGGTTACTTGATCCAGCTTACCGCCGATCAAAAGTCACTCGATGGACCATCGGGGCCCGAGGCGGACTTTACCGACCTGCATGCGTGGACCGAGGTCTTCCTGCCGGGCGCCGGCTGGGTGGGGCTCGACCCGACGTCGGGCTTGTTCGCTGGCGAAGGGCATTTGCCACTGGCATGCACACCGGCGCCCGTCTCGGCGGCCGCCATTACGGGCGCCCACGAGCCGTGCGACGTCGACTTCCATTTCGAAATGGAGGTCCGCCGCGTCCACGAAGACCCGCGCGTCACCAAGCCCTACACCGAAGAACAGTGGCAGCGAATTGAATCAGTCGGCCACACGATTGACGAGCACCTAACGGCCGGCGACGTCCGGCTGACCATGGGTGGCGAGCCGACGTTCGTCTCCATCGACGACATGGATGGCGATGAGTGGCAGACCGCGGCCGTGGGACCGCACAAGCGCCGGCTTGGCGCCGATTTGATGCAGCGGCTCAAGCGGCGGTTTGGCGCCGGCGGCTTGCTTCATCACGGTCAGGGCAAGTGGTACCCGGGCGAGTCGCTCCCTCGCTGGGCCATGCATTGCTATTGGCGAAAAGATGGCGAACCGATTTGGAAGAACGAGGCGTTGTTCGCCCCCGACGGCGCCAACCTGGGGCACACGGTCGACGATGCCCGGCGGTTTGGCAAAGCCCTGGCCGAGCGACTGGGGGTGAATCCCGACCATGCGATCGACGGCTACGAAGATTCGATGTACTACGCTTGGCGAGAGCGGCGCCTGCCCGCCAACGTGCATCCCGAGGACTCGAAACTCGAAGATCCCGAAGAACGGGAACGCCTTGCACGGGTCTTCGAACAGGGGCTGACCCAAGCGGTAGGCGTCGCCCTTCCGCTACAATACCGCTGGTGGGATGCCGAGCCCCGATGGCAGAGTGGCGCCTGGGTAGTGCGATCGGACGAGATGTTCTTGATCCCGGGCGATTCGCCCATGGGCTATCGGTTGCCGCTGCAGAGCCTGTTGTACGAAGGCAAAGGCGTCGCCACACAGCAGTTGTACGACCAGGATCCACTCGAAGCCGTGGCCGAACTGCCGCCCTACGAGCGGCTACGCAACCGCAGGGCCTTGCGGTCGCTCGTCGGCGTTGGCGTGGGCGGCGATGACTCGGCGGCCGGCTATGCCAATTGGCCCCGCCGGCAAACGGGTGGCGGCGGCCGGGTGAATGGCGCCGGCGGTTACGGCAATGGCTACGGCGACAACGGCGACGCCAGCCATCGCGACCACCACGCCAACCGTCTGGAAGATCGCACGCACGGTGGCGACGCACCCTTCAAGATGGACGGCCACTACCAAGACGCGCCCGAGCTCATTCGCACCGCACTTTGCGTCGAAGCCCGCGGTGGCGTAACGCACGTCTTTATGCCGCCTTGCGATCGGCTCGAAGTTTATCTCGACCTGGTTGCGGCGATCGAAGACACGGCTGAGTCGCTCGACCAGCCGGTCGTGATCGAGGGCTACGTGCCGCCCCACGACAGCCGCATCCAGCATCTCAAAGTGACGCCCGACCCTGGCGTGCTCGAGGTGAATGTCCACCCCGCAGAGAATTGGGGTGAGTTGGTCGACATCACCACGGGCGTCTACGAGGACGCCCGCCAGTCGCGATTAGGCACTGAGAAGTTCGACCTCGATGGCGCCCATACAGGCACCGGCGG
>JBCDCL010000059.1:0-10444 GCA_039182175.1 Planctomycetota bacterium | reverse complement strand
GGCGGGTGCGCAGCCGCAGGCCGATCGTCTAAAATCAGCCTCACGCGGCTCGGAACTCCCGTCGTCGTGGGCGACTCGGTATCGCCACGTCTAATCTTCTCCATCGAGGTAACTATGCACCGGCACCAGGCGACCGATTCGTTGTCCACGCCACACCGCGACTTGATTCCATTGACTACCTGGCGACGGGCTAGCTGGCGACGTGCTGCTTGGCAACGGGCGATGCTCAGCCTGTTCGCTGGACTCGTCGCGATTGGCTTGGCCAGCCAAGCCGACGCTCAGCTCACCGCAACGGCCCTGATCGGCGATAGTGTCTCTTCGCCCGATTCGCCTCGCTACTCTGATGTGAACGAGGCCATCAAGCGATTCACAAATCGCGACATCCTGAGCGCCAGGCAATTCCTCGAGTCGGCCAAGCGGAAAGACCCCAAGTTGCCGCCAGTGGGCGTGATGCTCGCCAAGATGTATGCCATCAGCGGCAACAGTAATGCCGTCCGGCCTGCGCTCGAGCAATCGATCGATGCCGAATCGGACGACCCCGAACCTTACCTGTTGCTTGCGGAGAGTACGCTCGCCGCAGGACAAACGATTGAAGCCGACGCGTTGTTCGACAAGTCGGTGCAGCTTGTCGGCAAATACGATGCGAACGCGAAGCGAAAGCGCAACCTAAAGATCCGCGCCTATCGCGGCCGGGCGGCGGTTGCCGAGCGGCGACAGAATTGGCAAGCAGCCGAGGCAGACCTGCGGGTTTGGCTCCAGGAAGATCCAGACAATGCCAATGCCCACACGCGGTTGGGGCAAGTGCTGTGCATGCTCGATCGCACGCAAGAAGGACGCCAAGCGTTCGAGAAAGCCAAGCAGCTTGATGACAATCTGGCGAGTCCCTTCGTCATGACGGCGTCGATGTACGAACGGCGGGGATTGCAGGCCGAGGCGATTGCCGAGTTTGAAAAAGCGTACGCCCAAAATCGCGACAACGAGGTGACGCTGGTGAGCTACGCCCAAGCGCTCATCAAGAATGGCAACCTGCCCAAAGCGGGTCAGGTGCTCAAGACAGCTCGGGCGGCCGCACCCGATTCGTTTAATGTTTGGCTACTAACCGGCGTTACCGCCCGCATGGCAGGAAGCTACGACGCCGCGGAGCGGGCCTTTAAGGAAGCCCTCGCGCTGCAGCCAGGCAGCCGCGACGCCTACGACCAAATGGCCCAAACCTTGGTCGCCCAGGACGACACCGATAAGCGTGCCCGTGGGCTTCAATACGCCGGCACGAACTCGAAGATTTATCCCAACAACGCCGACGTGAAGGTGACGCTGGCGTGGGCCCTCTATCAAAATGGCCGTAGCAAAGAAGCCACCGCAGAACTTCGTAATGCACTACAAACGGGCGGCGGCGCGCTTGGGGCCGACGCTCGTGTGCTGGTGGCGAAGATTCTGATCGCCGGTAATCAGACCGAGAACGCCCGCCGTCTCCTTAGCTCCGCATTGACTGAGCAGCGGGGTATCTTCGTGCAGCGGGCTGAAGCGGAGAAGCTACTGGCTTCGCTCAACTAAAGTCAGTTGCGTTAAGCCAACAAAAAAGGTTGTGGCAGGTCGATCCGTCGTCCTGCCACAACCTTTATCCTGAAGCGAAGCACACGCGTGTGTTTCGCCCTCCCGTTTCCTACTGTAAGGAATCGGCTGGCAGGCAGTCGTGCAGAAACGAATCTTCTGAAGAATCACCCCGAACGCGTGGCGACGGCGGGCCACAGAATCGCATGGCGCCGGTTTGGTAAACTTTGCTGGCCGCTAGCACGCGTTAGGGACGAATGCCGCCGGGCAACCGGTTGGCGCCACCCGCGATCGCCTGCAGTTCGTTGGGGATCGTGCCCAATCGCTCAAATTGTGCAGGGTCGAGTTCGGTTGACTCGACCATCATCGTGTCGGTCAGCCTGCTGGTGGCCGGCATTGGCGATCGCACGCAGCAACTGTCGGGGCAAACAAGCGAGTTGATGCAGGGCCGGTTGTAGCGGCCACCACAGCATCCGACGCGATCGGGATCGCAGCGGTAATAGACGTTGTGGCTTCGCATCGGCGTGGTCGACGCCAAGGGCATGCCGTTCGTGTAGGTCGTCACCGGATCGAGCAGCGGATACTGGGCTGCGGCGGCAACCATGGGAATCAGCAAAACGCCGGCAATCGCGAAGATAATCGTCAGGCGAGGCATGGGAGACTCCTTCCTGGAGAGGGCTCGCTACGGCGCCAGGCAGACGCCATACAGGTGGGAAGTGACTCTGCAGCCACCTCACAAAGATGCCCGCGCGGTTGACCCGTTGCTCCCGATCGCGTTGCAAAAAAGCAACATCCGCTACCGAGCCAAAGCGAACAACCGGACCAATCGGCAAAGTCTCTCGTCCGACCGCGAACGCTCGCCCTAAGCCGCGTCGCGAACCGGGCCCTCGGGCGACTGCAAGTCGAACAGCGAAAGCAACTCACCCCGAGTCAAGCCATAGCTGGTCGGCGCCCGCGAGTCGTCATCAAAGACCGAGGCAAAGAGTTCTCGCTTCTGTGCCAAAACGTCGTCGATACGTTGCTCGATCGTTCCGGCCGCGATCATGCGAGTCACGGTCACAGGCCCCGCGGCGCCGATGCGGTGGGCACGGTTGATCGCCTGATCTTCGACGGCTGGATTCCACCAGCGGTCGAACAAAAAGACATACCCAGCAAATTGCAGGTTGAGTCCGACACTGCCGGCGCCATAACTCATCAGAATGACATGGCTGTTGGGGTCGCTTCGGAATTGCTCGATCACTCCGTCGCGTTGGCGGTGAGGCACTCGGCCGTGGTATTCCAGTGGCCCAAATCGCTGCAATCGCTTGGTAAGTTGCTGGATCGACTCGACCCACTGGCTAAAGACGATCGCTTTGCGTCCGCTGGCGACGCACTCCTCTAACTCCGCTTCGAGCCGCTCCGCCTTGCTACTGTCTCCCGCGACGGGATCGAAATTGCAAATCTGCTTCAGCCGCAAGACCAGCTCAAAGACATGCTGAATGGTGACCTGGCTTCCCATGCCGCCTAACTCGATCACGCCTTCCTGCTCCGCTCGCTGGTAAGTCTCCCATTGCTTGGGCGAGAGATCAATCTGCTCGTCGCGGACAATTTTCGGTGGCAGGTCGGTGAGCACACGGTCCTTGGTGCGTCGCAGCACCGAGTCTCGCACAGCCTGCCCCATCAGGCGCGGCTTCATGCCAGGGCGGACGACACCAGGCGATACGAAATCAAAGATGCCTGCAAGGTCGTCGACGCTATTCTCGATCGGCGTGCCAGTCAGCGCCCAGCTCCGGTCCCGCTCGATCGATCTGACGGCATGACTCGTGGCGCCGCGAGAGTTTTTGATCCGCTGCGATTCGTCGAGCACGACCAGATCAAACGCCAGCGGGCCTGCGTCTTCGGGCAGCGAGTCGCCGGCGATGATCGATTGGTCGCGGACAACGGATTCGTAGTTGGCGATCGTCACCACGGCCGTCGACTGACGCCAAACAAACTGCCGCTGCGTTTGGGAACCTTCGACGACGACGACGGACAACTCGGGCGCCCACGTAGCGAGTTCCCTTTGCCAATTGGTCACCAGCGGCTTGGGACAGACCAGCAGCGCCCGCCGCGTTTGCCCACTATGAGCGAGCAGCCGGATCGCCGAGATCGCCTGCATCGTCTTTCCGAGGCCCATCTCGTCCGCGAGCACCGCGTGGCGACGCGGATAAAGAAACGCTATGCCGTCGAGCTGGTAAGGAAAAGGATGGAAGGGAAAGCGAAGCGATTTCGCCTCGAGCAACGCCTCGAGTGGTGGTTGCAGAAGGTACTGCAGCCGGTCTTCGAGCTTCACCACATCGCTCGGCGGTCGAATTCGAGTGTAGCGCTTACGCGGCGAACGCTCACGCCGCGTGCGGGTGCGTCTAACTTTCGATTCATCAGGCGACCGATTAGATGATCGATCACCAGCCAAACGCGACTGCCCCTCAGGCAACAGTCGGCCGAAGGTCCGTAGCGAAAAGCCGACCGTCGACAGTGAAGCAACTACCGGCGTTTCGCCTGCAAGTTGCTCTCGGTCCCAACTCTGCTCAACGGTCGCGGTCGATTGGGCTAGGTCGATCGACGATGCCACTTCAACCTGCGGCAATTGGATCGCCATCTCCGACAGCGAGACGCCATCGCTCGCGTCGTCAAGCGAAGTGCTACGCAGCGTCACGCTCTGCCGTCCCTTCCTGCCCTAGGCGCTGCGCTTCGCGAATCGCTTCGCGGATCCGCTCAAACGGCTCGGCAATATCGATCGAAACCGACAGCAGCGACAACCACTCAGCTATTGGCTGGGCGTCATGCTGGGCGTGCCAAACACTCTGATCGCACTCAGTAAGGCGTTTCCAATCGCCACGCGGCGGCGCGTCTTGATCGCCGGCTTCTTGATCGCCGGCAACGAGGAGAAGCGGCGTCTGGCGATCCGAGACGCCCACAAAGTCGGCATCTACCGCGAGGATGACGCTTGGCGAGATCTGCGCTCGCTCGACCAACGTGGCGCCGATTTGCTCGCCTAACAGATGCGGACGGAGCGTCGGACCGAAGAGAATCTGCTGGGCTCTGCTCGGCGCCACTGGCGCGGTGCAATGGAATTCCAGCGGACGGCCCGTTGCCGAGACAATCAGGTAGCCACCCGTCGTGCCGAGAGCGGCGTCTTCCAGGATGTCCAGGTAGCCAAACGTTGGTTCGGTTGTGTCAGAACCATTCATGCCGGTTCGCCGTACGTTGTTGCCGCGGATAGCTGCTCATCTAGGTGCAAGGCGCCAGCATCGCGTTCTCGCGTGGGATTTGCGCGATTTGGCCGCCTAGAAAGAGCATCGGGCCCACGCGTCAGGCGACTTTAGACCGTCACGACCGTTGTAACCGCTTGCGTCGTAAGTCCAATGATGTGCAGTGATTCGCCTTGCTAGCGGTCGTACCGCATCACATACGTGAAGAGATCGTGGGTTTTTTCGCCGTCTGCTGGAAAGCCTCGGAATTCTCCATTAAGCTGAGGACTTACGCAGTTCAGGCGATGGCGACTCTCGCGATTCGTCTGTGCGATTTGCGATTCTGCCGCCCGCGGCAATTCGCAAGGACCAATCCAACCCCGCTCCACTCAGCTGCGCTGCACTCAACTGCCCAGGGGCCCGAGGATCGCAGATGCCCCCACCATCGACGATCCTCCCAGGCCGGGCCACCCGTTCAGGGTTTTGATCGATTCAGGGTTTCAACCGACCGCTAGGATTCTTTTCTGATGTCTGAAAATCAACCGCCACTGGCGCCTCTCTTTTCGCAAGTCGATGTCAGCACCGGCTCCCAGCCGCAATCAGTTCTGCCGCCCGGAGAAGAGCAAACCGAGTTGCTCCGCGATGTGCTGTCGGCCCAGGATCGCACCAACGAGCTGCTCGAAGAGTTGGTGGGCGCCATGGCAGCCCAGCACAAGCAGCGTGGCCAAGAACTCAAGCAGTGGAAGTCGGCCAATCCGAAGCTCGCGGACAACTGCCGCGATGCCGCCGAGGCACTGAGCAAGGTACAGGTCGAATACTTGGAGCGGATGACCGAAGACATTGCCGACAGCAAGGACGACCTTGTTTACGGCGAGTACATGCTCAATGAATTCATCGACCGTTACGGCCCACGGCTTGCCCACCTGAACGGCGTGATCCAGGTTCTCGCGCAACTCAGCAGCGCTCCGGCAGACAGCGAGAAGTAACGCCTCATGCTGCGAGTGACAAACACCCAATAGCCCTGCCAGCCGGCAGGGCTTTTTGTTTGCCCCATCGCCAACGGGCAGGCGAGACCGTTGTCACGGCGCCGGGCGACCGCTATCGTCAACTACGGCTGACCGTTTGTTCCTGGCTAGGCGATTCGTCACTATGTCTACCGCTACCGACCCCGCTGTCCAAGAAGCCCGCAAAGCACTCGACGACCACGCCGTCGAGACGGTCCAGTGGCACTTTCACGACTCAACCGGCTGCCCCTTCTGGTTAGAAAAAAAGAGCGAGCTAAACTTCGATCCGCTGACCGAAGTCAAATGCTACGACGATCTGAAGAAGTTCCCAGAGTTCGAGGACGAGTGGCTACGCGGCGGGCCGGTGCGGCGGTGGGTACCCAAGGGCATAGCCGACAAGCCGATCTACGTCTTCGAAACAGGTGGCACCACCGGCATCCCCAAGAGCCGCATCGCGCACGAAGACTTCCGCATCGACTATTCGCTGTTCAGCGAAACGCTTCCCGACGAATACTTCCCCCAGGGGGCCAACTGGCTGATGCTCGGGCCGAGCGGTCCGCGGCGGTTGCGACTGGCAGTCGAGCACCTTGCCCAACACCGTGGCGGCATCTGCTTCTGCATCGATCTCGATCCCCGCTGGGTCGTGAAGTGTTTGAAGAAGGGCTGGATCGACCAAGCCAACGCCTACAAGCAGCACTGCATCGACCAAGCAATCACGATCCTCACCGCTGGTCACGACGTGAAGTGCATGTTCGGCACGCCTAAGTTGATCGAAGCGCTCTGTCTCGAACTCGAAGAACGAGACACGAGCCTCGCCGAGTGTGGCATCACGGGCATCTTTTCCGGCGGCACGGAGTTCACCCCGCAGTGGACCAAGTTCTGCGTCGAGGAACTTTTCGGTGGTCCGCCCGAAGAATCGGGCATCTATATGACGCCTACCTATGGCAACACGCTAATGGGTCTCGCCTGCAGCGAACCGGTCACCGCCGAGAACCAATACAAAATCACCTACCACGCTCCCGAACCTCGGGCTGTGCTGGAAGTGGTCGACTTCGACAACACGGACGAACTTGTCGGCTACGGCGAAACAGGCCGCAGTAAACTAACGACGCTCACCAAAGAGTTCTTCGTCCCCGGCTTCCTCGAGCGAGACGAAGGCGAACGCGAACCCCCGTGCGAACAGTACCCCTGGGACGGCATCAGCGGCGTCCGGCCCTACAGCAAACTGCAAGGCGGGACGACCGTTGGGGTTTATTAGCCGCAGATGCACGCGGATAAACGCGGATGGAAAAACCGCCTGGCAAACTCGAAGACGCGGCCGTATTGTGTTTCGCTATTCTCGACGAAAGCATCAGTCGAACCGGAAATACAACACATATTGTGGGCGGCAAAGATGTCGAAGCCTTCAACGCACTAGCTATAGGCAAGTGCTTCAGTGATCGCGGAGTCTATCTGTTTTATTGCGACAGCTTCTGGCAAGTAATGACAGACACCTATCACGACACAATAGAAGTCGTTAAGCAACAAGCTGAATACGAGTACACGAACCTCGCGTGGTTAGGAATCTAGCTTTCATCCGCGTTCATCAGCGACCATCCGCGGCTAATCCAAATCCAAAATGATCGAACTACCTGCCATTCGTTGGGGCGAACCTTATCAGTCGCTCGAAGTTGATGAAGTCAAGCACTTTTACACCGGCGAGCCGGTTGCGAGGGTGCATACCGTTGGCGCCGGCATTGTGCGGCGGGATGCCAAGAAATCCCGTCGGGCACGCAAAGCATTGCAAGCGATGTCGCCAGCGGAGTTGATCGACAAACTCAAGGCAGCAGGCGAGCTGTTCGAGAACGGCACCGTGACTGTTGGCGACTCGCAGCAATCGCCGGACGATTTTATTCAGCAGCAGTCGGCAACAACCGGTATGCCGATCGCCATGTGCGAGGCCAACGTCACCAAAAATGCGTTCGTACTCAAGAATATCGACCAGATTCTCAACTGCCTGACCCGCGGGCTTGATCTCGACATCCTGGCTCGCGGCTATGGCGAAGAGGGTCGCGGCGTCACGGTCAGCTATCAAGCACAGTGCGATGCCCTTGGCGCCGTTTTGCCGAGCAATTCGCCTGGCGTGCATACGCTGTGGCTGCCGGTAATCGCGCTACAAATGGGACTGGTGCTTAAGCCGGGTAGTAGCGAACCCTGGACGCCTTATCGTGTCTTCGCCGCGATGGTCGAGGCGGGCATCCCACGCGAAGCGTTTTGTCTCTACCCCGGCGCTGGCGCGGATATTGGCGGGGCGATTCTTGACAGTTGCCGCCGCAGTATGATCTTTGGCGGACCGCAAACGGTCGAGCAGTACGCCGGCAACCCCAAGGTCCAAGTCCACGGACCTGGGTACTCAAAGATCATTCTCGGCGATGACAAAGTCGATCAGTGGGCCGACTACATCGACCTGATGGCCGACAGCGTTTATCGCAACGGTGGCCGAAGTTGTATCAACGCCAGCAGCATCTACGCCTCGCGGCACACAAAAGAGATTGCCGAGGCGTTGGCAGAAAAGCTCGGCCCGATTGAAGTGCTGCCACCAGACGATCCCAAGGCTGGCCTGGCCGCCTTTACGATCGAAGGCGCCGCACAAGCGATTTACGGCGCCATTGAGCGGGATGTCGAAGCCTCGCCGCTGGTCACCAACATGACAGAGAAGTACGGCGACCGCGTCGTTGACAAGCCGCCCGTTGCATACCTCCGCCCCGTGGTGCTGCATCATGCCTCGCACGAGAGCGAGTCACGCAACAAAGAGTACATGTTTCCAATGGTCAACGTTGTCGAGTGCCCACAGGCGAAGATGCTCAAGGCGATGGAGTACACGCTTGTCGGCACCGCCATCACCGAGGATGAAGACTTCCGCTTCGATCTGATTTCGTCGACGGAGATCGACCGACTGAACCTCGGGCCGATCCCCACTCCGAAGCTTGACTGGCTACAGCCGCACGAGGGCAACTTGATCGAGTTCCTCTACCAAAACCGGGCACTACAACTCGCCTAGCGAGAAGTGATACGCAACGAGGATGTGGTTGGTGTTTGGTCGTTGTGACCATTCGTGTAGTTCGTCCGATCCGCGGTTGACCTTATGTCGCCCTTTGATTTTCAGTGCCCGACACGGATCGTCTTCGGCCCTGGCCGCCTGGCGGAGCTTGGTGTATTGACCGCTGGGCTCGACGTTAAGCGTGCCCTCGTCGTCTCCGATCCTGGAATCGAAGAAGCGGGCCACACGCAACGAGGCATCGAGTCGCTGCAGGCAGCCGAGCTCCAGACGCTTGTCTTCGACGGTCTGCAAGAGAACCCAACGACCGACAACGTCGAGCAGGGCAGGGCGGTCGCGGCCGACTATCAGCCCGAGGTGATCGTCGCCATCGGTGGCGGCTCGAGCATGGATTGTGCGAAGGGGATCAACTTCGTTCATTCATGCGGTGGGCGGATGCAGGATTATTGGGGCGTCGGCAAGGCGACCGGGCCGATGTTGCCGATGGTCGCGGTACCGACCACCGCCGGCACGGGGAGCGAAGCGCAATCGTTCGCCCTGATCTCCGACGCCGAGTCGCACGCCAAGATGGCCTGCGGCGACAAACGAGCCGCGTTTCGCATTGCGATTCTCGATCCAGAACTCACACTAACGCAGCCAGAGCGCGTGACGGCTCTCACCGGCATCGACGCGGTCAGCCACACCGTTGAGACACTCGTCAGCAGAAAACGCAACCAACTCTCGATGGCGTTTAGCCGCGAAGCATGGCGGCTCTTGTCGCAAGGTTTGCCCCGGGTGTTCGATGATCCGGCCGACCTCGTCGCCCGCGGTTGGGTGCAGCAGGGCGCCTGCTTTGCAGGGCTCGCGATCGAAAATTCCATGCTCGGCTCTGCTCATGCTTTGGCAAATCCGCTGACCGCTGCTTACGGCATTGTGCATGGTCAAGCGGTCGGCGTAATGCTACCCCACGTCGTCGGGCACAACGCAGAGCGATCCGAAGGTGTCCAGCGAGCGTACGAAGAACTGGGCGACGAACTTATTCTCCCTGACGGCGCCGATGCAACGCAAAGCCGCAACGAAGTCCAACGCTTTCTTACCGACTTGCTACGCGACGCTGGCTTGGCGGGTACACTGGGAGAACTGAGCGTCGAAAAAGCTAAGCTGCCCGAGCTTGCCGCCGACGCCGCCACCCAATGGACCGGCACCTTCAACCCGGTCGAAATGACCGCCGATGATTATCTCAAACTCTACGAAGCGGCATATTGAGAAGGGGCCAGGGGCTGGGGGTCGGGGGCTAGGGTGCTTCTGCTACGCGGTGTTCTTCGTTACGGCGATTTGCTGTTCGCCGGTAGTCGCCGAGAATTGGCCCGTTTCGCGTGGCGATACCGCCGCGACCGGAGTCTCCGAAACGGTGCTGCCTGACTCGCTCGATGTGCGATGGAAGTACGTCGCGCCCGATAGTCCTTTCGAAGCAGAGCCCGTTGTTGCGGGCGGCATCGTCTACATTGGCGACGCTGATGGCACGGTGCATGCGATTCGCCTAGACGACGGCGAAGGTGTTTGGAAAAAGCAATTTGCCGAATCGGGTTTCACAGCGGCCGGTGCAATTGCCAATCAACGCTTCTACGTAGGTGATATCTACGGCGTCGTCCGCTGCCTTTTGATCG
>JBCDCL010000058.1:0-10457 GCA_039182175.1 Planctomycetota bacterium | reverse complement strand
TAACGCGAATGACGAATGACGAATGACGAATGACGGAAGGGCGCGAATGGCATTCGCGGGTTTGTCGTTTGGTTTTAGGACTTCGTCATTCATTGCTTTACGCCAGCCTTGCTAGTCTTGCTGCTTCGGCTCGCATCGATAGTTCGACTTCCCAACCTTCGCGGCGGATTCGTAAATCGAGATACGCTAGGAATCGCACTACGGCAAAGAATCCGACGACCAGCCACAATGCAATCGGGAAGGTGTACGCCAGGTTTTGCGTCACTGTTAGTTGCAAGCCGAAGATTTGGTCGAGCAGTGTATGAATGCCTCCGACCAGAACACCGACTAGCAGGCCGCCAGCGCTGGCGGCGATGATCCAACGTGTGAATAGATCGCCATTGGTGTTGCGGTGCAGGTTCTTGCTTCGCTTGCGGGTTGTGAGGCGGCCCGCTTTGCCGGCGAACAGGGCGTTGCGCTCCAGCAGGATGAGTTCGCTCAGGTAGGGCCACGATGCGTAGGGCAACAGCAAGCCGATCACCGGGATGGCGGTTAGTCCTCGCAAGATGCCTTGCGAATAAAGCATCTGCGGTAAGCTCCGGTAGAAGTCGCCAGCGATTCGGCGTGCGTCTCCTTTGCCGGCGAAGGTGACTTGTCCCAGATAGAGCGTGATAAACGCCGTGGCGAGGGGCGTTTCTACCGCCACCAAGAGCAGCATCCAAAAGACGTAGCCGGCGGGATTTTCCCACAGCGTGGTTTCAAGAAGCCCGCTCAGCAGGACGCCATTGAGCACCATCCACGGCGCCACGCCGACCAGCCACGCCAGCACGAGCGGCCCGGCATGTGCCTGGCTAACGCGTAGCGCAAGATCCATGATCTCGGCGAAGCCGCGTTCGCGAATGGCGATTTGCGTGGTGTCGAAGTTCATGAGGAGGGGTGAGGGTTTAGGGAATGAGGATTCAGGGGTCAGGGTTTAGGGGTTGGAAGTTCCACGCTCTGGGACTGAAGGTTAAGCACTTACGGGTGGAGCGTCGTCAAAAGGAGAAGTTGGCTTCCTAGGGGCTTCCTTCCCTGACCCCTGAATCCCGACCCCTGACCCCTCCCCCACATATTCCTGCTGCGAGTAGCCCAGCACGACCAAGTAGCCGAGCAGCGCCATTGTCGACATGATGCCGACGAACGCTTTGACCTCGTACGGGAGCGTGGACGGTGAGAGGAAGCCTTCAATAAACGCGGCGCCGACGAACAGGGCGACCGAGGTGTACATGATCAGCAGTGCCTTCTGAGCGGCCAGTAGTAGGGAGTCGATCCGTCGCAAGCCGCCGGTGCTGACGAGCGCGAAACCAAGCTTCATGCCAGCCGCCGCGGCGAGGACGATAGCGGTGAGTTCAAACGGGCCGTGGGCGGTGACAAATTCGAAGAAGAGGCGATTGTCTGCAACGCCCGTCATGTGGCCAAACATGGCGCCCAGTTGCACGGCGTTGAACAGGGTTTCAAACAAGCCACCGACGCCAAACGCCAATCCCCAGACAAAGCACCGTAGGCCGATGGTGGTGTTGTGGTGCAAATAGAAACCGGTGCCGAAGCCGCCACCGACATTGTCGCGATCTTCAAACGGTTCGGAATGGCTGGACTCTATGCTTAGCAGCGCCTCGCGACCGGCGACCGTCTCGGCAAAATTCGGAATCGGCGAGTAGGGCGACGCCAGGAACATGGCCGCCAAAAACGGCAACCAAAACAGTGCCGCCGCGATGCGAACGGCATTGTCGCGGAATAACTCACGAGGGATCGTCTCGAACACCGCCTTCCGCCAGCCTTCGCCACGGGTGCTCTTCACCCGATACAGTTGGTTGTGTGCCCGGCCCACGAGTTGATGCAGGTAGCGGACGGTGTCGGTCGGCAGTTGGTGAGCGTCTGACAACGCCAAGTCCGCGCAGGCCGAGCGGTAGAGTGACGCAAACTCGACCCGCCGCCGAGCGTCGAGCTTGCGTGCCGTGCGGCTCGACTCAAGCTGCACGCAGAGCTGCTCGAGCTGTTGCCACTGGGGCGTTCGCGATTCGATGAGCTTGGCGGCTTGCATCGGCTATGGGGAGGGGGATAGGGGCTAGGGATTGGGGACTGGTAGTTGAAGGTTGCGGAGTGGGCGATTAGCCGAGGGGGACGCTTTCCCAATCGGTCGGTTGGTCGTCGGTGGTGACCGCGGCTGGTGTGGTGGAGGCTGGTGTGCTGGCGGGTGGCGACTGGTCGTCGGGTAGTAGCACGGCTTCCATGGGTTCTTCCTCGGCGCCGAAGGATCTTAGGTAGAGCGCACAGAGCAGCAGATCGCAGTCGGTGTCAGCAGGCAGGTCGAGGCGGTCGATCAGCACGACGCCGACGTGACGGGCGATCTCTTGCCGGCGAGCGGGACCAAAGTACTTGCGCCGCCCGATGTAATGGGTGATCGCTTTGCTAAGCGACCGGCTAGGCACAAACGTGGCTGGTAGAGTTTCGGCGAGTTCGGCAATCGCGGGCTCTTCGATCGTGTCCATGGCGCCGACGAAGGATCGATCTTCGGCAACGACCATCGTGCCGCAGACCAGATCGCCCAATCGCTGGTGTCGCCGGGTAAGCGCTGCCGAGGCGAAGCCTACCAAGTGCGAACCGAGCGCTACCGGGGCAATGTAGGCGAGCACGGCAACCAATTCCGCTCCGAGTGGCAGCGCCGGCCGCGCGTCGAGCCAACGCACGAGGTTTCGCAAGATGGCCTGCGTAAACGTGATAGGCCGGCCATCGGTTTGCAGTACCCGCAAACCGAGCATTCGTTTGCCAGGCGTTTGTCCGTTCCAGCGGTATTCAAAGTAGGCGCCGTAGAACCACTGCATCAAAAACCAGAGCAGGAAGATGGTAAACGTGCCCAGATTGCCAACCACGCTCCAAAGCGAGAAGCTGCCACTAAACACTGCCGAGAAGAGCGCAATCGCCATCAGCATGAACGCGAAGATCGACAGAATGACCACCAGCAATTGGATGCCGATGTCGATCAGGTAGGCGCCCAGCCGAGTGAAGGGCCCCGCCGTGCGGTACTCGAAGGCGATGTTCTCTGGTGTGACAACCCGAGTGCGCGAGTCGAGTTGCTGGTCGGGCTGAGGCACAAGCAGTCGGGTACGGTCGAGGGAAACGCCAGCGGCGAAGATCGGTAGCTACAACGCCGCCCGCGCTGCGGCCTGCCTAGATTATCAGCCGCCGGGCAAGGCCTGTGCAACCTTTCGGCGTGAGTTGCTTCTCAATTCGCTTCTGCAAGAATTCCCCTTGCCTGCACAGCTTGCCTTGGCGTGGCAGGCAGACGATCGCCGCCAACGGTTCAGAGAAGGGTTTGCCGCCATGCCAATTCTGCCGCAGAAGACCGCCAACCAAGTCACCGCGGCAGTCGAAAAAATCTTGGCGGAATTCTCGCCCGCGGCAGACTCTCCGTTGGCAGAAGAGGTGCAGCAAGCACTGTTTCTTGCCCGGCATCTGCAAGATCGGGCGGCCGTGTTGCAGACGCCTGCCGAGCGGCGACAACAGGCAGAACTCGACCGGATGATGCAGCACCCGAGCGACAAGGCGACGCTCACCCAGCTTACTGACCAGGCATTTCGCAGCCGGGCGTGGAATCGCTCGGCCGATCAATTGATCCATGTGCTCGATGTGCAAGGCGTGCCGAGATTCTTTTCGCCGCTCGATCGAGCGATGCTCCGTGGCTTTCAGTCGTTTGGGGGTTATCTCCCAGGCGTGGCGATGCCGCTAGTTAAGGAGAAGATGCGGCAAGAGACTGCCAACGTCGTCCTACCGGCCGAGGCGGAGGTGCTTGGCGAGCATCTCGAAGCCCGCCGCGACGAAGGCTTGCGGATGAATGTCAATCAACTCGGCGAGGCGCTACTCGGCGAACGCGAGGCCCGCCGGCGGTTAGACGGCTATCTGGAAACGCTGCAGCGGCCAGAGATCGAAGTCATCAGTGTCAAGATCTCGACGATCTATTCGCAGATTTCGCCACTGGCTCGCGAGCACACGATCGGCGTTCTGGCGGACCGGCTGGAACTGTTGTTCCGCGCGGCAGCGAAAGGAACCTTCCAGCGTGCCGACGGCACGGTGGCGTCCAAGTTCGTCTACCTCGATATGGAAGAGTATCGCGACATGCGGCTCACGGCCGACGCCTTCATGCAGACGCTCGATCGTCCGGGGTTGGAAAACGTGCGGGCAGGCATCGTCTTGCAAGCGTACATTCCCGATGCGTATGCGGTGCAGCGAGAGATCAATGCGTGGGCTCGCGATCGCGTCGCGAGTGGCGGGGCGCCGATTACGCTGCGGATCGTCAAAGGCGCCAATATGGAAATGGAACGCGTCGAGGCGAGCCATCGCGGTTGGCCTCAGGCGCCCTTCAGGCGGAAGCTCGACACCGACGCAAACTACAAACGGATGATGCACGAGGGCTTACGGCCAGAGAATCTGACGGCGGTGCGGCTGGGGCTGGCGTCGCACAATCTCTTCACGCTGGCTTACGGCTTGGTGATGGCGTGGCGGTCGGGCGGCATCGACCGCGTGCAATTCGAAATGCTCGAAGGCATGGCGAACCACCAGCGGCGGGCGTTGTTCGAGCTGTCGCAAAACCTGCTGCTCTACGCCCCTACCTGCCGGCAAGAGCACTTCGTCAACGCGATTGGCTACTTGGTTCGCCGGCTGGATGAGAACACTGGCGAAGACAATTTCCTCCGCCATGCCTTCAACATCACCACCGATAGCGACACCTGGCAGCGGCTCGAAGAGCACTTTGTCGAGTCGTTCGACGCGATCGGACAGCTTAGCGCGCAGCCCCGGCGCACCCAAGACCGGCGTAGCGAAGCGAGCCAGACAGCGAGCCGGCGGCGTCAGCCGACGGAGACAATTGGCGCCACTCCGGCGGCTGACGCCGCCGGCTCAACATTCGTCAATGAGCCCGATACCGATTGGTCGCTGCCGCATCACAGCGAGTGGGCCCAGTCGATCGTTGACCGCTGGGAAGATCGCCACGGGCCGCGGGCTGCTGCCGTTGGGACGGTGATCGCCGGCGAAGAGCAGCTTCCGGAGAACGAGTCTTCGGGCAATAGCGTTGGCGACTCGATCGATCCCTCCCGGCCTGACCACGTCGTAGCCAGCTTTCGCCAAGCCAGCACCGCGGATATCGATCGTGCCGTACAGTGTGCGACGGACGATCCTACTGGTTGGCGAGCACGCAGCGCCGGCGAGCGACGCGGAGTGCTCTACCGTGTCGCCGACGAATTGGTTGCGAGTCGGGGTGACTTGCTCGGCGTTATGCTGGCCGAGGGGGGCAAGCTGCTTACCGAGTCCGACCCCGAGGTGAGCGAAGCCATCGACTTCTGCCGATTCTACGGCGACAGCGTGGCACATTTCGACGCGATGTCAGGCGTGAGCAACCGCGGCCGGGGTGTGGTGGCGGTCGTGTCGCCCTGGAACTTCCCGCTGGCAATTCCGTGCGGCGGCATCGCGGCATCGTTGGCGGCAGGCAATACCGTCATTTTCAAACCGGCCAGCGATACGGTGCTGATCGCCGCCAAACTCTGCGAATGCTTCTGGCGTGCGGGAGTGCCTCGCGAGGCGTTGCAGTTCGCAACTTGCCGTGGCGGGGATGCGGGATCGCATTTGGTGACGCACGCCGGCGTCGACGCGGTGATTCTTACCGGCGGAACCGAAACTGCCGAGCGGATGCTCGCCGCCAAGCCGACGATGCGCCTCTTCGCCGAGACGGGCGGCAAGAATGCCACCATCGTTACCGCGCTGGCCGATCGTGACTTGGCGATCAAAAACGTCTTGCACTCGGCGTTTAGCCATAGCGGACAAAAATGCTCGGCGACGTCGCTGCTAATCCTCGAACAAGAGGTGTACGAAGACAGCGGCTTCCGTGACGCCTTGGCCGATGCCGTGGAGAGCCTTCGGGTTGGCTCGGCGTGGAACTTGGCGACAAAAGTCGGCCCGCTGATACGGCCACCGGCGGGTGACCTGGAGCGAGCGCTGAAGGAACTCGACAAAGGCGAGTCATGGCTTGTGCTGCCGCGACTGCATGTCGACGACAACCCCTGCCTGGTCAGCCCCGGCGTGAAGTGGGGCGTCTCGCCCGGCAGCTATACGCATCAGACGGAGTTCTTTGGCCCGGTGCTCGGCGTAATGCCGGCTCGCGATCTGCACGAGGCGATCGAGCTGGTAAACGCCACGGGCTACGGACTCACTTCCGGCCTGGAGAGTTTGGACGATCGCGAGCACCAGCTTTGGCGAGACAGCATTCGCGCCGGCAACTTGTATATCAATCGGCCGACGACGGGCGCGATTGTGCTCCGGCAACCGTTTGGCGGAATGGGTAAGAGCAATGTCGGCCCCGGCCTCAAAGCAGGCGGGCCGAACTACGTCGCACAGCTCATGCGGCCGTTGGTCGAGTCGCCACCGACGGCGTCGCCCGATGCCATTGAAGACGAGCTGCTCGCAGACCTTTGCCAGCAGCTTGTTGAGCAACACGCCGACATGCTGAATGATCTTTCCGGCGCCGTGGTGGCCTACGAGCATGCCGCTCGTGATGAGTTCCGCCACGAGCACGACCACTTTCGGCTGATTGGCGAAGACAACCATCGACGTTACCTACCGCTGTCGTCCGTACACGTACGCGTTGCGGCAGAGGATACGCCGTGGGAAGTGGCGGCCCGCGTGGCGGCGGCCCGGGTGGTAAGAAGCCGCGTCGTAGTGAGTTGGTCGCACGACTTGCCGCAGCGACTTGTTGATTTTGTCGCGGACCTCGACGATGCCACCGAGGCGTGGGCCGGCGCGATCGAGTTTGTCGAACAGACCGATGAGGACCTTGCCGCCGCGATTCGCCAAGGCAGCGTCGACCGTGTGCGTTACGCAGCAGCCGATCGCGTACCGCCGGTCATTCGCGCCACGGCGGCGGAGACGCTCTTCTACATCGCTGACGAGCCGGTGACGCCTTGCGGCCGGCTTGAACTGCTATGGTATTTGCAGGAGCAGAGCATCTCGCACGTGTATCACCGCTACGGAAATCTGGGTGCCCGCTCGGGCGAAGCCCGCCAGCAGCCGGCCTGATCGTGGCGGTTGTTACAAAAACCCGGCATTTTCTCGGCAAAATCGCCTTGGTTAATTGACGCCCCCTGCGGGCACGGTTAGCGTACAGGTCTGGGCTAGTCTCACTTGATTCGGCAACTTTTGAGGGCTTTTTCTAGCCCGGGGCGGAGAACCAATGACATCCGACAACCGGTCTTCCTCTCGTCGCTGTGCGGCGGAGGGAGAGATGTGCGCTCCCGGTGGACGCCGGCTTGCGTACCACCGCCGCCAATTGGCTTCTCGCCTCGCGATCTTTGCCGGGGCTTTCTTTCTCGGTTCAGGCTTTCTCGGCTTGGGGCTTACCCCGTCTGCCCTTGCCATTAGCGTTGTTCCGCCTGGATCGACTGCTTTCGACGGCGCCCATTCGTGCGCCTGTGTGGGGACCTGCACCTGCGGCTTCTGTAGTCATTACGCAGGTGGCATTCACAATCACGGCTCAACGGGAACTGGCTCTCCTGGGTCGGGGGCAGTTGGTTCGAGCGCCTTTACGTTCAACGACAACAGCCGCTGGTCGGCCACCGCTACCGACGGCGGCGGCCTAGGACAGGGCGATCCGACGACGCTTACCTGGAGCTTCCTCCCCGACGGCACCGCCATCAGCAACCAAGGCGTCCCCGGCGAGAGCAGCGACCCCAGTAGCCTGATCGCCACGCTCGATAACAACTTTAACGTTCCTGTTGTCGACAGGATCAGCGATCTCACGCAGCGGCCCTGGTTTACGGTCTTCGAGAGTTCGTTCAATCGCTTTGCAGAGCTGTCTGGGTTGAGCTACCGGTACGAACCGAACGACGACGGCAATGCCAACGGTGGCATCAACAATACGTCGTTCCCCTTTGGTCAAACGAACGTGCGTGGTGATGTACGCATCGGCGGCCACTCGATCGACGGCGGCTCAGGGCCGAACGTGCTGGCCTACAATTACTTTCCTGAGCACGGCGACATGGTGCTCGATACCGACAACACCAGTCAGTTTAGCTCCAACAACCTGCGGTTCCGTAACATCGTCATGCACGAGCATGGCCACGGCCTAGGCTTCGCCCATGTCGAGCCGGTTACCCAAACCAAGTTGATGGAACCCTTCTTGTCAGTCCAATTCGAGGGGCCGCAAATCGACGATATTCAAGCCCTGCACCGCGGCTACGGCGACTTTTTTGAGAAGTCCAACAGTGGACAAGGGAACGAGACCTTCGCACTGGCAACGCCGCTAGGAATCGTGAGCGATTCGACCACGTCAATTGGCGCCGATGGGGGCGAAACGGGTTCCGCTTTCGAGGTCTTCCCCGGCGAGACCGACTTTATCAGCATCGATGACAACTCGGACATCGACTTCCTGAGCTTTACGCTGACGTCCCTCTCGCGAGTGGATCTGACGCTCACTCCCGTTGGCGGCAGCTACGCCAGCCGGCCACAAGATGGCAACAACAATAACAATGGCGACAATACGCCGATCATCGATTTCACCGCTCGCAGCGACCTTCGCTTCAGCCTGTTCGACACCGATGGCACAACGCCAATCGGTGGCGTGGTCAACAATGGCGGGCTGGGCGATGCGGAGTCGCTCACTAGCCTGATGCTCGGCCCCGGCACCTACTTCACCGAGATTCGTGGCGCCGCCAACACGGTGCAGCTCTACCAGTTCGACGTCTCGGCAATCAGCGTTCCGGAGCCGACTACGCTGGTGCTCGGCATGCTGGCATTCGCCGCCATTGCCTATCGCCGGCCTCGTGCTTGAGGATCGCGGCGTAGAAACGATCAGCCGCTTTGGCGGTGGTTGTGCGCTGGCCGCAAGGTTTCAAGCCACGTTACCGTTGGGGCGATCAGTTCTTGCACACGTTTTAGTTCTGCTTCGTCGGCCGCTTTCGATCGACCACCCGGTTGCCGGGCGTCGAACTTCTCGCGAAACGCAGCGTCCACCTCCGCCGACGGGCGGAGCCCGCAGTAGTCGACGAGTCGCCCTAGCTCTGCTGCATCGAGTTCTTCCAGTGGGCACTCGGTATAGCTATCCGCTGGCATGTGACGGCCTTCGCGGACCGCCATCTCAACGCACATCCGCCACTGCAATGCGCAGACGTCTAGCAGGTCGCGATCACGCAGCCAGTCTTCGATGCCGGGCAGTCGTGGTCCCCAAACGGTCGGTCCTGCGGCGCCGGGCATGACCTTTGACGCAACTCGCCGGAAAAACTCGCGGGCATAGTAAGGCGTTTGCCTTAGCTTGATTTCGCGGACCCGGCGGCCAAGCTGCTTAGTGGGAATGCCACTGCTGTGCTGTTGCCAATAGCTGCGAATCGACAGCACCGACTCGGCGCCAGCCCGCATGACGTGCAAGAAGATTGCATCCGGCAGCACCGCTTTGACAAAGCCGAGCCGCAGAGCGTTGCTCGGTGTCTTCTCAATCAGCCGCTGCTTGCCAGCTTCGCGAATGCGACGGGCAAACTCTTTGCGAATGTGGCGGACGACTTCCGGCCTGGCGTCACCGGCGGTTAGTGCATCTGACTTGCTATCGTTGCCGTACTTCCACAACACACGTGGCTCGCGGGCGAGGTAGAAGTCGGGATGCTCGCCCAGCATCTGGCAAAGCAGCGTGGTGCCAGACCGCGGCGCACCGACCACCACCACGGGCCGCTTCAGCAGTTCGTCGTCCGTAAGTGGTGTTGGCAACGTTCGGTCTTTCGGTACGAAGTCACTCGCCTAGCCAGCAATCGAATCCATGCTACGCCCGACGAGTGCCTGCAGGTCGCGGACATCGTCGGCATACCATTCGTTGATGAGGCGTCGCGACTCGTCGGTCATCGGCGGTGGCGGAGCGCCTTTGCCAAAGCCCATGAGCCGCTTCAGCCCCATTGCTTTCAAGGCGTTGGAGACACTGTAGAGCCGGTAGCGGTATAGCAGCGTGTTGGTCTTGCCTGCCAGTTTATACAGCCATGGTCGGCTTGGCATGGCAGATTCGTTGACGCGGCTTGTCGGCTCGTCAGGAAAGCCATTGGGGTCGATTCCCAGGTGGTTGGCGATTCGCGTTTGCTCGCTTTTCGCGTCACGCATTACGTCCTCGAGCGTGACCACCAAGACACGATCGGCGCCGAAGCGGTTGATCCACGCTTCGATCCATGGCGTGTAGCGCTGCGAAGGTCCCCACGAATCGATCTGTGCGACGTGCTCTTCGAACGGGGCCGGCTTGGACGACATCCGCGCCGCTTGCCGATAGTTGGAGTAGACGCGATCAGCATGGTTGCGAACCATGAACAGAAAACGCTCGATCGTCGGCTCGGCAGCGATGCGATCTAGGCAATCTCGCGTCGCGTAGCCAGGGCCGATCTCGCCAACCGCTTTGAACTGGTCGGCAGTGTCGTCGCTGGGGAAGT
>JBCDCL010000057.1:0-10494 GCA_039182175.1 Planctomycetota bacterium | reverse complement strand
TCGCTGCAATTCCGACTAGAAGACGAGGAAGTCGAATTGCGATCGTCGCTGTCCGAGGAGTTGGACGTTGACCTGACTCAGGCGATTTCCGACTTCCAAGCCCGACAGTTCTCACTGCAAGCATCGCTGCAAACCACGGCCAACTTGCTGCAGCTGTCGATTCTCAACTTCATCTGATCGGGAGCTGGTAGATGTTAGAAGTTAGATGCTAAACCTTGTTGGTTCGCCCAGGCCTCTGACGCCTAGCCTCTAACATCTAGCTTCGAGCATCTACCTTCTACCTTCTTTGTCCCTTTTCTCTGTTCCTCCTCGGCCGGTCGAGCCGATTCTAGCGATAGGGCCGGTGCTGTGTCTGTGGCACGCCGGCGGTTTCTGTTTGCGTAGCGATTAGGGGCGGGCCCTGCCATGTCTATTTCCACTACACGCTTTGGCGTGGTTGATTATCTCGAGCGTGACGTCCTGGAGTTCAGCAACGGACTCATCGGCATGGAAGAGTGCCGGCAGTGGGTGTTGCTCGCCGACGCCAAGAACAAGTCGCTGGGCTGGTTGCAATCGGTCGAGCGTGGCGATCTAGCGCTACCGGTCGTGAGCCCCCGCCGCTTCGTCCCCAACTACCAGGTGCGGGTTTCTAGCCGCGATGTGGCGACTTTGGGGATTGAAACCGCCAAACAGGCCCAAATCCTGGTCGTTGTTAGCAAGACGGCTGAAGGGATGACGCTCAACCTCAAGGCGCCGATTGTCGTCTGCCTAGAGAATCGAACCGGGCGGCAGATCATCGCCAAGGACGACCATGCTGTGCAGTATTTGCTGGGCGCCACGGTCCCCTTCCGCCGCTCGGCATAGGGGCCAGACCTGGCGTCTCGCCGCCTGCCGGATTGGCATTTGACGGTCGCAACGCCTGTCACGCCCCACAATCGCCCGGCGATTCCTGCGTTGATAGCACAATCGATACGTGACGGGCGAAACTCGATTTCTTCGCTAGCGGTTCCGATGGTGACTTTGTCGCGAACCCGTGGGGCGAATCGGAGTCTCGACTAATTGGTTGCCCTCACGTTGTCGCTCTCACCGGGCCGCGAATCGTAACTTTCGACGAAGCAAACCCAAGCGCACCACGGACGTGCCAGGAGTCCCCCGATGTTGGTCTTATCACGGCAACGCGACGAAAGCATCATTATTGGCGACAACGTCGTCATCACGATCGTCGACGTCCGGGGAGACAAAGTGCGGCTAGGCATCGATGCCCCGGTAGAAATCCCGGTCCACCGCCGAGAAGTCTACGAAGCGATCCAGCGTGAGAATCGCCGGGCTTCGGAAGTCTCGACCGACGACGCCCGCCAAGTGGGCGAGTCGACCGACAAGCAGTAGGGCCCTCTGCCCGCTAACGCGATCTGCGCAATCGCTACAATCCGGCGCAATAGCACGCGACTGCGTGCGTTGCGTTTGCCGCTTCTGACATGCCGGGTTTGCCATTGGGAGTCGCCCGGCAATGTCTCGGTGCTCCGTGTCTGACGAGCGCGCTGTCTTCTCTTTTCGAAAGCGACTTTTCGCCCGCTGTCTAGCGATCTCTCGATCAGGTTAACCCGTTTGCCTGGCGAAAATTTTCAGGCTGTATCAGTTGCGCCCGGTTGTATCGACCAAGGGGCGTCGCAAATGGTGGGAAACTCTTCGCTAGCCTAAGACCTCTACTTTAACCGGACGATACGTTCCCATAGGCGCATCGCTAGCAAGCGAAGCGTCTAGGTTGGATTGCAGCAGTAGTGGCTGCCGGGAAGTCCGGTAGCAGGACCCGGCCGCAATCCAGGCAGTTGGCGAAACGCGTCGGCCAGTATGCGAGGAGGAGCGGTTCCTTCGGCTGACCGTCGGCGTGCCAATCAAGGAACGACAACTAGTGGAGTTGCTGCCAAGGGGCCGTCGGTCGAAACCGGCGGTGTCAACAGCCAACTACAGGCCGGAGTCCCCACGACTCCCCAGGTCCGGTCTCCGTTGGAAACTGGTACTTTTTCAAGGGGTTTGAGAAGCCATGACACGAATTAACACGAATGTCGGCTCGCTGGTTGGTCGTAACAACCTGCAACGAGCCAACGCCAGCCTGTCGCAGTCGCTCACGCGATTGTCGACTGGTCTCCGAATCAACACAGGCGCCGACGACCCGGCCGGTTTGATCGCGAGTGAAAACCTGCGATCGGACATCACGTCGATCCAAAGCGCTTTGAACAACACCGACCGGGCGAATCAGGTGATCGCCACTGCCGACTCGGCATTGGGTCAGGTCAGCTCGCTGCTGAACGACATCCGGGGCTTGGTCACCGAATCGGCCAACGCCGGCGCCCTGTCGGACGAGCAGATTGCTGCTAACCAGCTGCAGGTCGACTCCTCGCTGGAAGCGTTGAACCGAATCGCCCAGACCACGACCTTCCAAGGCCGTCGTTTGCTCGATGGTTCGCTCGACTTCCTGACGACAACGACCGACGCTACCGACTTTGCTAACGTCTCAAATCTGCAGATCGACCAAGCCAACCTCGGCGCCACCGGTTCCGTGGCTGTCGACATTGAGGTGACCACCGCCGCCACGCAAGCGCAGGTGGACATCGCCGACATTCCAGCCACCTCGACTCCCGCCACAGCAACCGCTGACCTTGACTTCACGCTCGCCCAGAGCGCTACGCAATCCAGCGTTACCGCTGGTGGCGCTTTCGCTGTCGACGTCGCGGCTACGCAAGCCAGTCTATCGGCGATCACGCTCGACAACGGTACGATCGCGTTCAACGCCACTGCAGGCGGTGGACTTGACGGAGCGGCCGGTAATATCGCCGTTGTGCTCACAGACAGCGGCGCCGTGACGACCGACGCAGCGACCGTGACTTTTGACGGCACCACGCTGACGATCGATGTCAACTCGGACGCCTCGGGTACGACGCAGCTCTCGACGATTGAGACCGCTGTTGATACGTTCGTCGACGGTGGCAACGGCGTCGCAGCTGGCGACATCACCGCAACGATTACCGGTAGTGGTGATATTACCGCAGCGGACATCTCCACGAACTTTGGCACGCCTAGCCTCGCTGGTGGCCAAAACGCTCAGACCGACGCGGCGGCTACCTTTACGGCAAATGCGACGGCTGGCGAGAACTTCGACATCACGTTTGCCACGGGTGCTGGTAGCACGATTGGCGTCACTGGTGACGCAACCAATGGCTATACCGTGACGATCGGAGCCACCTACTCTGGCGACCTCGACTCGATTGCTACTGCGATCAACGCCGGCATCAGCGAAGTCTCCAACGCTGCGTTCTCGACGAACTTGACGTTCGACGCCGCTGAAGGTGACAACACCGGCATCGCCAACGTTGTACAGCTCACCGGTGGCTCGGCTGCTGGAGCTACGGGCACCTTGGCTCTCGATATTGCTACGGTCAGCAATACCGATACCTACAACGATTACACCTTCAACATCACCGAAGGTGGCGGAACAGCCAATACGGTCACCGCAACGCTTGATACCGCCAATGATGAGATCGACATCAACATCACCGGCACCGTCACGGGCCAGGCGATTGTTGACGCGATTCAGGCGATTCAGGTTGACGGAAGCCAAGTTTTCTCGGCTTCGCTAGACGGCACCACCTCTACCTCTGGCTTCAGCCTTTCCGGCACTAGCTACGTCGAGGCGAGCGACTCGTCCCCCGCTGGTGTGCAACTCACCGGCGGCGACGGTGGCGGCGGGTTGACTTCAGCGATTGTGTTCGAACTCGCTGGTCAGAGTGGCTCGGAGGTACTGTCCTTCGGGGTTGGCACTTCAATCGCCGACTTGGTTGCGGGCATCGACCTTGTGTCGGACGCCACCGGCGTCAACGCTGAGCTCAGCGGGACGACGCTGCAACTTCAATCGACCGCGTACGGTTCCAGTGCTTTCGTTGACATCAACATCATCAGCGAAGGCTCGGGCTCGACTCCGGCTGGTACCTTCACCACCGCGGTTGGCCAGGGACAGCGCGACACGGGCACCGATATTGTTGCCTCGGTCAACGGTGTTTCTGCAACCGGCGATGGTAACGACCTGTCCATCAACACGGCCACGCTCGACCTGTCGGCGACGATTGACTCGTCGTTCACCGGAACGGCCAGCTTCACCATCACCGGTGGCGGGGCTCTGTTCCAACTTGGTCCGGACGTCGTGTCGAACCAGCAGGCACGCCTCGGCATAGGCAGCGTCAACACTGCCCAACTGGGCGGCACGACTGGCCTGTTGTTCCAGCTCGGAACGGGCGGTTCTGCCGACCTTTCGAGCGACCCGAACACGGCCGCTTCGATCGTCGAAGAAGCGATCGACCAGGTCACCTCGCTTCGCGGTCGTTTGGGCGCCTTCCAGCGGACGACGCTGGAGACCAACAAGAACGCCCTGAACGATACGCTGGCGAACTTGACCGAAGCCGAAAGCTCGATCCGCGACGCCGACTTCGCTGCCGAAACGGCAGAGTTGACCCGGTCGCAGATTCTCGTTCAGTCGGGTACTCGGGTCTTGGCGATCGCCAACCAGAACCCGCAAAACGTGCTGGGTCTGCTGGGTTAATCCCCAGCCGCGTCGCCTAATGCGGCGTGACAAGCAGAAAACCACAAGCCGGTTCGACCCCACGCGGGTCGGGCCGGCTTTTTTTACATGTTGGGTTCTGTCGGTTCTGCTAGCAGCCTTAACGCATGTCCTTACACCAGCTTTCTGCATGGCAGCATCGCCTCAAGCCGCACACTTTACCTAGCCGATAACCGTGATGGAGGACTGCGCGACGGCTGCGCTCGGCCCGTGACCTACACTTTCGGGCGCCTTCCGAAAGCAAACTGCACGCGACAAACAGACTTTGTCATCCATCCAATCATCCGTCGGTCTCATCACCGGCATCCCGATCCAGGACACGGTGGATCAGTTGATCGCCATCTCGGCACGGCCGAGGGACGCGCTGGTTGCGCGTACCAATGGTATTCAGGCTGAGCAGGCGGCGGTCGATACGCTGTCGTCACTGGTGCTGTCGCTGCAGTTTTCCGCGAATCGATTCAACGCTGCCTCGACCTTCACCGGTCGCACCGCATCGTCAAGCAGTACTGCGGTGAGTGTATCCATCCCGAATGGCTCGACACCGCCGCCTGGCAGCTACCAATTCACACCGCTGCAAGCCGCGTCGGCTCACCAATTCGTGTCGAGCAGTATTGACGACATTACCGACGCGATTGGCGATGGCACGCTGCGATTCGGCTTTGGTGGCCGAGTCGACAAAGGACTCAAGCTTGCCGACTTGAACGACGGCGATGGCGTCGCCGCCGGCGAGATCAAAGTTACCGACCGCAGTGGCGCCTCGGCCGTGATCGATTTGCGTGCCGCGCAAACCGTCGACGAAGTGTTGCTCGCTATCAATTCGAGCGCCGACATCAGCGTCTCGGCGACTACGGCAGGCGATTCGTTTGTGCTGACCGACAACAGTGGCGGCGCCGGGTCGCTGAGCGTCGTCGACATCGGGCTCGGCACGACGGCTGCCGACCTTGGTTTAGGCGGGCTGTCGACCACCACCGACACGCTCACCGGCGGAGACGTTTATGACCTAAGCAGCGACACCAAGCTGTCGGCGTTGAACGATGGCAACGGGGTCTACTTTCAAAACGATTTGGAGACGGTCCAGGATCTTGAAATCACGCTCCAAGATGGCGTGACGACGCTCGCGGTCGACCTGTCGGGCTCGACAACGCTGGGCGACGTCGTCGACGCCATCAACAACAACGAAGACAACGCCGGCAAACTGACGGCCGCGATTGGCGCCAGCGGGCTAACGCTTACCGACACCACTACCGGCAGCGGTACTTTGGCCGTGACAAGCGTTGGTGGGTCGGCAGCCGAGGACCTCGGCCTCGCTGTCGCAGCGAGCGGCAACGTCATCAACGGCGCCCGCATCGCACCGGGTCTGCGGGACACTCTCGTTAGCAGTCTCAACGGTGGCGCTGGCATCACGCTGGGCGAAATCAGCATCACCGACCGAGCAGGCACGGTGACGACCATCGACCTCAGTGGGCTGGAGACACTCAGCGAGATTGTCGACCAGATCAATACCGACGCTTTGGCTGGCTCGAACAACGTCACCGCCCGTATCAACGACAACCGCAACGGGATCGTCCTGGAAGACAGTGTGGGCGGCGGTGGGAATTTGATCGTCGCCGACAGCGACGCCAACAACACGGCGACCGCCCTGGGCATCGTCGCCGATGTGGCGGCGGGCTCTGTCAACAGTGGCGCCCTAAATCGACAAACGGTCAGCGAGTCGACCCTGCTAACGGACTTCAATGGTGGCAGTGGCGTGTCGCTCGGTGACTTTTTCGTTACCGATAGCGATGGCGTCCGCCGGGCTGTTGACCTCAACACGTCCGGCTCCGAAGCGACCACCATCGGCGACGTTATCGACCGCATCAATGCCTTGGGCAATGGCGTGCAGGCGTCGATCAACGCCACGGGCGATGGCATCCAGATTGTCGATACCGCCGGCGGCGATGGCACGCTCACTGTCACGGAGTCGGGAACCGGCACGACAGCGGCCGACCTCAAGCTCGTCGGCGCATCGACTGCGACCAACGACAGCGATCAACAGATCATCGATGGTTCGACCAGCTACTCGGTCGACCTCACGGACCTCACGCAGTCGGCCGAGGCAATCTCGCTCTCAACGCTCAACAGCGGAGCGGGCGTCGATCTGGGCATCTTCAACGTGGTCGCCGCCGACGGGCAGAACTTTACCGTCAACCTGGGCGAAGCAGGCAGCGAAGCTTTTACCGTTGGCGACGTGATCAATCTTATCAATGAGTCCGCCACGGAAAAGGGAATCGATGTCGTTGCCAGCGTCAACGAGGCCGGCACGGGCATCGCCCTGACCGACAACACAGGCGGCAGTGGCGAACTGACGGTTGAGGATCTCGGTACAGGCTCAGCCGCGGCCGATCTGAATCTAATCCGTACCGCGGCCGACGGCGAAGACGACTTGCTCGATGGCGCCGGCTTGTTCTCAGCAGTTGATTCGGACGCAGGCGCCTTGGAGACGCTCGCCACGCGGATCAACGAACTCGGCGCCGGCGTCACCGCGACGATCTTCACCGATTCGAGCGGTTCGCGGCTGGCGATCACCGCAAATGAAACCGGCTCGGCGAACGAACTGCTGATCGACGGCGGTCTGAGTGGCCTGTCGTTCCAAGAAACAAGCCGGCCGGCCGATGCGGTGGCTCTCTTTGGTTCGTCCAGCACGGGCGGCGGCTTCGCCGTCACGTCGGACAGCAACGAGTTCAACGGCGTGGTGGCTGGCCTGGACATCACCGTCAACGAGGCGACCGGCGAGACGACCACCATCGAGGTCGCCACGGACGACTCGCCCTTCATCGACGCCGTGCAAGGTTTCGTCGACGCTTATAACTCGGTGCGGACGAACCTCGATACCGTTACTGCTTTTGACGAAGAGACGCTGAGTACTGGTCTCTTGTTCGGCCGCGTGGAAGCGTTGCGAGTCGATACCGAACTCAGCCGATTGGTCTCGGGGCGATTGGCGCCCGGCGCCAAGTTTGGATCGCTCGAGTCGGTTGGCGTAAGCCTCGATGACGATGGCAAGCTGACTCTAGACACGACGAAACTACGCGACGCCTTCGCCGAAGATCCCACCGGCGTCGAGTCGCTGTTTACCGACGACCAGGATGGTTTGGTCGCCAACCTAACGACCGTTGTCGACACGCTGGCCGGCGACGAAAACTCGCTGCTGGCGTCTCGGTCCGACGCACTCGATCGAACCATCAACAGCAACAACGACCGGATCACGCGGTTTAGCGAGCAACTTACGCGTGAACGCGATCGGCTGCTATTAGAATTTTTCCGCCTCGAAGAAACCATCGCTTTGCTGCAGTCAAATCAGACATCGATCGATTCGATCCAAAACTTCTCGTTCGCCGCGAGTAGTTCAAACTCCAACTAATAATCGTTTCCCAGCCTTCATCCCCACGCTACCGACATGAACTCCTCAGCCAATCGCGACTACTTGGAACAGCGTGTCAAAACCGCCTCGTCGGCCCAATTGCACTTGATGCTAATCGATGGGGCGATTCGCTTCGCCGACCAGGCCGACAAAGCATTTGAGGCCAACGATGCTGACGCGGCCGCCCATCCGCTGAAGCGGGCCATGGACATCGTCTCGGAGCTGCTTGCCGGGGTGAAGCACTCGCAGGATGACATCAACGAGAAGCTGGCGTCGCTCTACCAGTTCGTCTTCACCCGGCTGACAATGGCCTATGTGAATACCGACCGGCAGAAGCTGGGCGAGTCGCTGCAAATCCTCCGGTTCCAGCAAGAGACGTGGCGCGCAGCGCTTGAGAAGGCGATGGCGGAACAGGCTGAATCCGAAGGTAAAGCGGCCGCGGCCGACACTCCGATTGCCGAAGGCCCTAAAGGCCCCCACAAACCGCCAGTGATCGGAAATCCCTTGGCCGACGCCTCGCTGCCTGCCAGCGACGGCCTCTCGCTAGAGGCCTAGCCCTCTGCAGGTCCGGCCCTGTGGCGGGCGAATTAGGGACTGGGGACTTGGGACCCAGGACGCTACAGTGTCCTGAGTCAACGCAGCATGCCCGCATCTACGGCATGCCGCTGACGAGCCGGGCATCGCACTCGGCGTCTCCAAGCTCAAATCTCCATCCCCCAGCCCCCTCCCCGCCACCGATGCTTATCCGCGTAGGGCATAGCCCCGACCCAGACGATGCGTTCATGTTCTATGCGCTCGCCAAAGACCTACTCGAAACCGGCCCGTACGAGTTTACCCACGAGCTGGTCGACATCGAGACGCTCAACCAGCGGGCGTTTACCGGCGAGTTGGAACTGACCGCCGTCAGCATCCACGCCTACGCTTTCCTGCAAGACAAATACATGCTGTGCAACTGCGGCGCAAGCATGGGCGATAACTACGGCCCGATGGTCGTCGCTCGCGAGGAGATGGACGCCAGCCAGCTCAAGACCAAGCGTATCGCCATCCCCGGCAAGCTCACCTCGGCCACCCTGTCGCTGCGATTGTTCCTGGAGCAAGACTTCGAATCGGTCTTGGTGCCCTTCGACGAAATCATTCCCGCCGTCGCGGCTGGCGAGTATAAGGGCGAGCCAGTCGACGCGGGGCTACTGATCCACGAAGGCCAACTCACCTACGGCGATCAGGACCTGAAGTTGATCGTCGATCTCGGCGTGTGGTGGTACGAACTAACCGGCGGCCTGCCCTTGCCGCTGGGCGCCAATGCCATACGCAAAGACTTGGGCGAGAAGGTGATCAGCGAAGTCGAAACCCTCCTTGGCGAGAGCATCAACTACGGCCTCGACCATCGCCAACCGGCCGTCGACTACGCTCTGCAATACGGCCGCGACCTTGATAGCGAGAAGGCCGACAAGTTCATCGGCATGTACGTCAACGACTGGACCCGCGACTTCGGCGAGAAAGGTCGCGAAGCAGTCCGCCTCTTCCTACAAATGGGCCACGAAAAGGGCGTACTCCCCGAGTTGGTGACGCCGGAGTTCGTCGGGCGTTGATTCACCGACCGCAGAGATCGCCAAGAACGCGCAGGAAGTCTTCGATTAAACTAGAGTTGGCCGATTAGTGCGGGACAGCAATGGCGTCCGGCAGTCTAGCCTAGTTCTCTGCGTCCTTTGCGAACTCTGCGGTTGCTCATATGACTTGGCGCCAACGACTTGATGCGATTGTCGACGAGCACTTCGATACGCTCGTGGCGTTGCGACGTCATTTGCATGCTCACCCAGAGCCGAGTGGCGAGGAGCTGCAAACGAGCCTGCATCTTTACCAACTGGTAAGCGATCGCGGCTTGCCAGTGCGGATGGGGCCCGAAGGGCGGGGCCTGCTGGTCGATAGCCACGATCAATCGGCTGCCAAGCGGATCGCCATCCGGGGCGACATCGACGCCTTGCGTATCCATGACGGCAAGCAAACAAGCTACGCCAGCACCTCAAAAGGCGTGATGCACGCTTGCGGGCACGATGCCCACACCACCTGCACGATCGGCGCCCTGCTGGCCCTCGATCAGCTACAGAGCGAAGGCGCCCTGCCCTGCCCCGTCACTTGGCGTGGCGTGCTGCAGCCATCGGAAGAGACCGCCACGGGCGCGGCAGAAATGATTGCCGCCGGCGCGCTCGAAGGCGTTGACAAGGCGTTTGCTCTGCATGTCGATCCGCGGCTGGCGAGCGGCACGATCGGTCTTAAGCCTGGCGTGATGACCGCGTTTGCCGAGATGATGCGGGTCGACGTGCACGGTAGCGGCGGCCATGCCGCTCGGCCGCACGAGTCGCAAGACCCCATCGCAGCCGCGGCCCAGCTAATCTCAACGATCTACCAGTTCGTCCCTCGGGCGACCGATAGCCAAGAAACCGTTGTCGTCACCATCGGCCAAGTTGCCGGTGGCGATACTGCAAACGTCATCCCCGAGTCGGTCATGCTC
>JBCDCL010000056.1:0-10537 GCA_039182175.1 Planctomycetota bacterium | reverse complement strand
TTCGATCAGGGCGAGCACCCTCTGGGGCCGCATATCGAACTTGCCCGCCAGGCCGACCTTCTCTGCATCGCCCCGGCCACGGCTGACATGCTGGCCAAGGCAGCCCACGGCCTAGCAGACGACTTGCTGTCGACCCTGCTCCTCTCCTTCACGGGGCCCACCTACTTCGCCCCGGCCATGAATACCGAGATGTGGGAAAAGCCAAGCGTGCAACGCAACGTGGCGACGCTCTCCGAAGATGGCGCGGTGATGATCGGCCCCGGCGAGGGCTGGCTAAGCTGCCGCACCCAAGGCGCCGGCCGCATGGCCGAACCGGAAGAGATTCTCGATGTCCTACTGGCGGCGTTGGGTTGAAGTTCACGCAGAGCCGAGCGACCGCGGACGGACCGCACAGCCTCTCGCTGGCTTGTGCCGAGTGCTCAGGAAAAGGCATGCACCGATGAAGTGGCCTTGCGACTGCAGGACGCTCAGGTGGCTCACTCAGTTGTACTTAGCGAGCCTGGCAGATCGGGCCTCGGTGGGCCTGGCCCGAGCAGCTCTGCTATAATCCAGCCTGTGTCCGGCCAAGCTTCCCAGAGCGAGAGGCTTACCAAGAGTTTCTCTACGTCAGCCCCGCTTTTGCATATAGTTCCTGTCTAACAACAAGTTCATCGATTACCGCGATGTCTCTTGGAGGTACCGATGCGGTCCGTCCATCATCGAGCGAAGTCTGTATTCTTGGTCGGCTTGTCGTTGGCTTTTGTCTGTCCTGCATTCGCATTGGACGGCAATGACGTTGTAGCTTCGCTTAAGAACCTGGGAGCATCATGCGAGGAAGACGCAGGAGGGAATTTGGTTGCCGTTGATTTCGGCTTTCAACCATTGGCCACGGGTGACGACCTTGCACTGTTGAATGGTCTGCACACGGTTGTCGATGTGGCGATCTCCGAAATGAACCTAAGCAGCGATGGATTCAAACATCTAGCATCTCTCGCGAAGTTGAAGCGTCTTGATGTTTCGGGAACAAAGTGTACGGACGCCGATATCCGACATCTTGCAGGTTTAAAGTCGCTTGAAGAATTGGTTTTGAGTGATAGCGCCGTCACGGATGCTTCTATTCCGACCCTGGTCAAGCTGCCGAACCTCCGCTGGATCGACCTCAGTTCGACACGCGTTACCCCTGCAGGGCTTCGCCGCCTGCGGCGTGCACAACCTGACTTGCATGTGAACGAATGGTGGAATTACTTTGTGGGCTATGTGGGCGGGCGTGGAGTATTGGATATGGACCGAGCCACAATCGTGTTCGAATCTATTCAGGCGCGAAACTCCGCGGGTGGCGGTGGTGGCGGTTCGATACAGATTTCCAAATCCGCTAAGGACGACGAAGATTTCACAGCCAGTGGCGGTGGTGGCGTTAATGGACATCTCATCTCTGCCTCTGTCTCACGGATAAACGGAATTCCCACCATTCAAGTCGGACAGCATCGTATCAAAATCAAAGGCGAGGGAACGGAACTGGTTGTTGATGACCAGGCGTTTCCCATAGATCGTGAAAAACTTCGTATTGTTGTGGATGATGATGGGGTCGCGGCTCTCTGTAACTAACCAAATGCTCGACAAACACATGGATGCACGGGAGACCTCGGCGTCGTCGGTGTCGAACTCACAGGTTTCCCCTCGGTCCTCGTGATACTGGGCGTTGGCTGCAAAGGTGGCGTCGTCCTCAGCACCAAACTCACGTCACGTGAGACTCCGACGCAACCGCCAAGCTGCCTTACACTTGCGACACGCGAGTCCTCTTCAATCCACAAAAGTCTCTTTTTAGTTCCGCATGGCACGTATTCTCATCACCTCTGGGCCGACGCGGCAGCACATTGATCCGGTGCGGTATCTGACCAATGCGTCGAGTGGTCGGATGGGCGCCGGGCTTGCGCAGGCGGCGTTGGACCTGGGCCATGAAGTGGTGATGGTCTCCGGGCCGGTCGACGTCGATTACCCCGACCGCTGCCATATCATTCCGGTGATCTCGACCGAAGAGATGCTCGAGGCGGCTCGCGATGCATTTGCCCACTGCGATGGTTTGATCGGCGCCGCGGCGCCATGCGACTATCGGCCTGTGCGGGTGGCGGACCACAAAATCTCTAAGACGGGCGAACCTATCGCTCTGAATCTGGTCGAGACAGAAGACGTGGTGGCGACGCTCGCCAGCGACAAAGGAGATCGCTGGGTGGTCGGCTTCGCGCTCGAGACCGAAGACCACCGTTTCCGAGCTTTGGTCAAGCTCGCCCACAAGCACTGCGACCTGATGGTCTCCAACGGCGCCGACGCGATGGAATCGCTCACCAACGAAGTCGAAATCCTGACGCCCCAGGGCGATGTGCTGGCCGAGCTGGCCGGGCCGAAGGAAGAGGTCGCCCAGGGCATCTTGGCCGTCATCAACGACCGTCTTATCCGCGGATGAGACGCTAGCGAATCGGGCGATAGCCCCGCGTTTTCCCGGGTTTTTGCGCATACGATGCGTGGCGGCCGGCGCCATGCGACGCTACACTAAAGACCCCGCCCTACCCCCCTCGTGACAGCATTCTCGCCATGTCCGACAATCCCCCGCCCCCGGTCGTTCGCGTCGCCATCTATGGCGCCTCCGGCTATACGGGGCTGGAGTTGCTGCGGCTGCTGGCGAGGCATCCGGGCGTCGAAGTCACGACGCTCGTCACCCGGCAGACCGACGCCCCGCACATCAGCAGCGTGCATCCCCAACTGACGGGGCAGTACGACCTGCAGCTGGAGCAACTAACGACCGAAGAGGTTGCCGACCGGGCCGACTGCGTCTTCGCCTGTTTGCCCCACGGCGCCAGTGCCGAAGTGGTGTCGCAGGTGCTCGACCTGGGCAAAGCTCGCGGGCTGAAGGCGATTGACCTGAGCGCCGATTACCGGCTGACCGATCGCAGCGTGTACGAGTCGTGGTACAAGGTCGAGCACCCCGATCCCGACCGCATCGGCACGGCCGCCTATGGCTTGCCCGAGCTTTATCGGTCGCGGATCCTCGAAGCCACGCTAGTCGCGAACCCCGGCTGCTATCCAACTTCGGCAATCCTCGCCTTGGCGCCGCTACTCAAGGCAGAGCTGATCGAGCGGTCGGGCATCATCATCGATAGCAAGAGTGGCGTCACCGGCGCCGGACGAAATCCCAAACCGAATTTGCACTTCCCCGAGTGCAACGAGAATTTCTCGGCCTACGCTTTGGGCAGCCACCGGCACATGCCAGAGATCGACCAGGTCTTGGGAGAACAGGTGCTGGGCGAAGCGGCCGGCGACGCACTCGAAGTGCTCTTCACGCCGCACCTGGTGCCTATGGACCGTGGCATCCTGAGCACCTGCTACGCCACGCCAACGAAAACGGCCAGCGAATCGAACCTGCGTGAAACGCTTCGCGAATTTTACGCCGACGAGCCGTTTGTGCAGGTCGTCGATACGCCGCCAGGCGCCAAGCAAGTCGCCGGCACCAACCAGTGTCATTTGGCGGTTTGCGTCGCACGCGGCAAAGTGATCGTCGTCAGTGCGATCGACAATTTACTCAAGGGCGCCGCTGGGGCAGCGGTGCAGAACTTCAATCTGATGCACGGATTCGAGGAGACGACGGCGCTGGTGTAACGCGGAATTCGGATTGCGGATTGCGGAATGACTTGCAAGCGTTCCTCTCCCTCCGCTCGAATCTACCCGCAAACCACAATCCGAACTCCGCAATCCGCAATCCCCACTTCCCATGCCCCTTCAATTTCCCACAGGCTTTCGCGGCGCCGGTGTCCACTGCGGGATCAAATCCGATCCTGCGAGGGAGGACCTATCGCTGATCGTTTCCGATCGGCCGTCGGTCGCGGTAGGCGTCTATACCAAGAACCAGGTACGCGCCGCCGCCGTTGAGTGGGACGCCCAGCACACACCCTGTAGCGATGCCCGCGTGGTGGTGATCAATTCTGGCAACGCCAACGCCTGCACGGGGAATGTCGGCGCCAAAGACACGGCCCAGATGGCGTCGCTCGCCGCAACGGCAGCCGGTTGCGATACGGATCAAGCACTGGTGCTCTCAACCGGCATCATCGGCGAGCACCTGCCGATGGACAAAATCGAAGCCGGCATCAGCGATGTCGCCCAGAAGCTGGACGATGGCGAAGCGGCGCTGGTCGCAGCAGCGCGGGGCATGATGACTACCGACACCGTGCACAAGATGCGCGGTCGAGAAATTAAGCTCGACGACGATACGGTGCACGTCACCGGTATTGCCAAGGGCGCCGCGATGATTGGCCCCAACATGGCCACCATGCTGGCGGTGGTGATGACCGACGCCTGCGTTTCGCAAGCCGACGCCCAAGCGGCGTTATCCGATGCCGTAGTCGAATCGTTCAACTGCATCAGTGTCGATGGCCACAGTAGCACCAACGACACCGTGCTGCTGATCGCCAACGGCGCCGCCGGCGACACGGTCGGCGATAAGGCCGGCAAAACGCCCATCGCGGGCCGTGCGCTCGATCACTTTCGGGCCACGGTGCTTGAAGTTTGCGAAGACTTGGCCCAAGCGATCCCCGCCGATGGCGAAGGAGCGTCGCACTTAATCACGATCGAGGTGCACGGTTGCCGCGACCGGAGCGAGGCGACGCAAATCGCCAAGACGATCGCCAATAGCCCGCTGGTAAAAACGGCCATCGCCGGCGCCGACCCCAACTGGGGCCGCATCGTCTCGGCCGCGGGCTACGCAGGCGTCGACTTCGATGCCTCGCAGGTGACGCTCCTCATCAACGGTCTACTGCTTTACGAGCATGGCGTGCCGGTTGACTTCGACGACGAGGCGGTCTCCGCGTCGATCCGCGACAACCGCGACTGCGGCATTGTGGTGATCTTTTCCGAAGGCGCCGCGTCGGCTAGGTTTTGGACCACCGACCTCACGGCCGAGTACGTCCGCCTGAATGCCGATTACCACACTTAGGTTATTGCGGATTGCAGATTGCGGATTGCGGAAATTACTTGCCGCATAGGGAGCCATAGCTTCGCACACTATTCCGCAATCCGAATTTCGCATTCCGCACCCTGAATGTCTCTTCTCCATCAGATTCGCCGCGGCGTCGCTTTTCTGGCGGCGTTTGCCATGATCTCGGTCGGACTGCATATGGCAGTCACCGGCGAAGGGCTGCTGGACTCGATTTACTTTTTCGTCGTCACGGTCTCTACGGTGGGCTATGCCGAGAAGAGCCAGGCGCCCGCCGCCGTGAAGCTGCTCAACATGGGCACAATCCTGGTGGGCGCCATTGCCGTTGGCTACACCATTAACCTCGTCGCCACGTCGATGATCGAAGGGCAAATTCGCCAAGCTTTGGGAATTCAACGCATGACCAGAGAAATCAAGCAGCTGTCAGGCCACACCATCATCTGCGGCTTTGGCCGCATCGGCCGGACGCTGGCCGAAGAATTTGGTCGGCGAGGAAAGGACTTTGTCATTGTCGATCAAGACCCCGACGTGGTGGCCGGCGCGTGCGACGACAACCTGCTGGTGGTATCCGGCGACGCAACGGAGGAAGACACCCTGCTCGACGCTGGGATCGAACGCGCCGAGACGCTGATCGTCGCTTTGCGGGGCGATGCCGATTGCGTTTTTCTGACGCTCACCGCCCGCAATTTGAACCCACAGCTCAAGATCATCGCCCGCGGTGAGCAAACCGCTACGGAAGTTAAATTGCGACAGGCAGGCGCCGATCAAGTAGTGCTGCCGGCCGTGATAGGCGCCCGCCGGATGGCGGCCCTCGTTACCCGGCCACATGCCGCCGAGATGCTGGAGCACTTCACCAACCACGAGAAGATCGACGCCAACCTAGAAGAAATCACGCTCCCGACTGGCAACGCACTCGTCGGAAAGACGGTCCGCGAAACGGCCGCCCGGCAGCAGCATCACCTACTGGTGATTGGCATCCGCCGTTCAGATGGCGAGTTGCTCTTCAATCCAACGGCTGACTGCGACTTTCGCGAGGGCGATACCCTAATCGTTATGGGCCGCCGCGAAGATATTGAAGCGTTCTGCCAGTTCCACGACTTCCGCCACTAGTGCGTAATCACTTAGCCGAGGCGGCGGCTAACTCGATTTGCGGAAATCGCACCCACGCGGGACGATCGCCCTCGTCGCGGGTATAGACCGCTTGGAATGGCTCTCCGACGGGGACGGCGATCGAGCCTTGCATCTGGTAGCCCGACCCGGTGATGGCGTAGCGTTGATCCCGTCCGCCCTCGGCGTCCAGGACTTCCTCGAAGAAGAATGTCGATGGCGTCACCCAGATAATCCGGCCCGGCCCATCCGCGAAACCAACTAGCGGGAACTCACGCCGAATCGTCGGCGAGCCGTCCAAAGCCACCATATAAACGTAGCCCAGGACGACCCGCCCCGGTGCGCTTGGATCGCTCGCAGCTTGCTGGTTGGGATCGACTAGCAAGTTCCAACCGAAGCCATCGCCTATCCAAGCGTACTGGGCTTCGATCCCTTCGCCGAGCGACAATTCGCCGGCCGGCTTGGCAAGTTCCGTAGCGGTGAAGACGGGACTCCAATCGTGATCGACGAGCTTCTGGTCCCAAATGCCGTACCACAACCCCGCGAAGGGGACGAAGGCATCTTCCGCTGTCACGCATTGTTTGCCACCCAGTTGCTGGCGAAAGGCATCTTGCGTGACGTTGAATCGACGCAAGCCAGGACGATCGCCGGGCGTCGCGGCTTGCAACCGAAATGCTTCTAGCAACTCACCTACGGCATCGACGTTGCTGGATAGCATCTGCTGGCGAAATGCTTCAGAAAGCTCGAGCGCCCGCACCATGCGTTCGTGATCGCCCCGCCAGTCAACGGTGGCAGGTTTACTACGCGGCAAGGATTCGCCCGACTCGCTTCGCAAGCTGCTGGCCGGCACAAGCAGAGCCGCCACGCAAGCTAGAACAGCGACGATCTTAGCGGCCGACGTGGACGCGGCCCGCAACAACGTTCGGTCGGTTGTGCTCAAGCCTTCACCACCGCCAGCAAGAAGTTGGGCTTGAGCGAATCGAACGTCAGCCGGTCAAGTTGCTCGGCGCCCCGGGCGATATTGATCATCCAGGTCTTTACCTCAGGCGCGTGCGATGAGAGGGTGTCGCGAACGCTCGCCAAGCCATCGATGCTGACCGTATTGATCACGAGGCGGCCGCCAGGACGCAGGCGACCGTAGGCCGCTTCGGAGATGCGTGCTACCTCGCGCCCGGCGCCAGCGATGAACACGGCATCAGGGTCGGGCAGATTGGCCCACACCTCGGGCGCCTTGCCGAGCACCGCCGACAGGTTGGTGACGGCAAACCGGCCCGCGTTTTGTTCAATTAGGCCGTGCTCTTCGGGGTCCATCTCGATGGCGTAAACCATACCGTCGGCCGCGAGCTGGGCCGCTTCGACACTTACCGAGCCGCTACCGGCGCCCACATCCCAGACGACGCTTGCCGGTGCGATGTCCATCTGGGCGAGCGCAAGCGAACGCACTTCTGCTGGCGTGAGTAAACCCTGCTTCGGCTTCGACTGGAGGAACGCCTCGTCCGGGTTGCCGAATACACGCTGCCCGACCGCCGAGCGAGGTCGGTCCGGTGCGTCGGCGTGCCGGACCAGAATCATCACGTTGAGCGAGCTGAACGACTGCTCGGCAATTTCCCCGAGCGTGCCGCGAGTGACGGTTTCGTTGCGGGCGCCGAGGTCTTCGCACACATAAACGTTGAAGTAATCGATCCCGCGATCGAGCAATGCCGAGGCAACCTGCTGCGGGCCACAATCGTCGGTGGTGAATAAGCCAACTTTCTCGGCAGTGCGAATCCGCTCCAACACCGCATCGAGTGGCTTCGAATCGAGGCTCGTCAGATAGGCCTCATCCCAAGTCTCCGTGACGCGAGCAAACGCCAACTGCATACTGCTGACGTGGGGGATGACCTCGAAGCGGTCTTTGCCCAGTCGCTCAGTAACGTAGCGGGCGAGGCCGTAGAACATCGGGTCGCCAAATACAAGCATCGCTGCCGAGCGATCGCCGACGGACTCCAACTGTCCGGCCAACTCGTCCAGGTCGCCACTAAGCGGCCGGCGTTCGCCTGCCGCCGATTCGGGCAATAGCGCCAGTGCACGGTCCGAGCCGAACAGCACCTCGGCCTGCTCGACACGCTTGCGAACCTTGGGCGATGCCGCGTCGAGGCCGTCGTCGCCGATGCCAATGATAGCGATAGTAGGTAGCTTCGTCACAGACTTTGGCTGGGCGGAAAGGGAACGGAGAACCACTCGGCAGAGCTATTATTATACGCGAGCAACTGCCCTAGATTCTGACTTCCAGGGCTCCCAACCCCAAGCCCCCCAATCCCAAGCTCCCCAGTTCAAAGGCCGCCGGTCCAAAGCCACGACCCTGGCGCCGATCGCCGCTAATTGATCGCCACATAGCAGCGGAGCGAGTGGTGATCCAGCTCGATCGGCTCGTCGTGTCGCAACAGCGGCCCGCCGGTGTCGGGGTAAATATCGCCCGGCGCCTTGGCGGCTGTATCGATAAACAATCGCCACTCCTTGGTTCGAGCAGGAATGGGCACCTCAAAGTTCTGCGGCCTACCACCCGAGTGCATCAGCACCATCACATCACGAGCCGTCGGGTCAGTTAGCCAACTCCGGCCAAAGATGCACGTCATGCTGTGGTAGGTGTGGGTCCAATCGATGACCTGCCCATCGGTGCCATACCAGCTGACGTCGGGAATCTCGTTGGCGTGCTCGGCCGTGCCGGTCAGGAATTCCTCTCGCCGGATCGTGGGCTGGTTGCGGCGGAAGGCGATCAGTGCCTGGCAGAAACGAAACATCTCTGCATTGCGATCGACAAATCGCCAGTCGAACCAACTTGTAGCGTTGTCCTGGCAGTAGGCGTTGTTGTTGCCACGCTGGGTGCGAAGCACTTCGTCCCCCGCGACAATCATCGGCGTCCCTTGGCTGAGCAAGAGCGACGCCATCATGTTCTTAGCCTGCCGGCGACGCAGCCGCACGATGGGCGCCCGCCGCGTGGGCCCCTCGATGCCATAGTTCGCACTGTAATTGTTATTCTCGCCGTCACGGTTGTCCTCGCCATTGGCGAGGTTGTGCTTACGCTCGTAGCTCACCAAGTCGTTGAGCGTGTAGCCGTCGTGCGAGGTGATGAAATTGATCGAGTGGTAGGGGTTCTTTCCGCTCGGTTGATAGAGGTCACTCGACCCGGAGAGAGGGGTCGCCATCAGGCCGGTCATGCCGCCATCGCCCCGCCAGTAGCGGCGAACATTGTCGCGGTACTTGCCGTTCCACTCTGCCCAGCGTTCGCTCGCAAAGCTGCCGACCTGGTAGGCGCCCGCGGCGTCCCAAGCTTCGGCAATGATTTTGGTGTCGGCCAGCATCGGGTCTTCGGCGATGTATTCCACCAGTGGTGGGTTGGGCGCCAGTTCGCCATTGCGGTCGCGGCTGAGGATGCTCGCCAGGTCGAAGCGAAAGCCGTCGATGTGGTAGTTGTAAACCCAGTGCCGGAGGCAGTGGAAAATCATCTCCCGGACGATGGGATGGTTGCTGTTGACCGTGTTGCCGCAGCCGGAGTAATTCTTGTACTCCCCGCCGCCGTTAAGCATGTAGTAGACGCTGTTTTCTAGCCCCTTGAAGCTGAACGTCGGGCCTTGGTCGTTTCCTTCCGAGGTGTGGTTGAAGACGACGTCAAGAATCACCTCAATGCCGGCGGCGTGCAGTTCGCGGACCATCTCCTTGAATTGGCGGACTTGGTCGCCTGCTTTGGCGCCGTGCATGTAACCGCGATGCGGAGCGAAAAACGCCATCGGGTCGTAGCCCCAATAGTTCGCCCGCTCCGACTTGCTGCCGTCGGTCTCTTCGGTTGGGAACTCGTGCACTGGCATCAGTTCAACCGCCGTCACGCCGAGTGACTTTAGGTACGGGATCTTCTCGATCACCCCCAAGTACGTGCCTGGCTTCTCGACGTCGCCCGAATTGCTCTTAGTGAAACCACGGACGTGCATCTCGTAGATCACCGTCTCTGACAGCGGCCGCTTCAGGTGACGATCGCCTTGCCAATCGAAGTGGTCGTCGACCGCGACACACTTTGGCGGACGGACGATGCCATCGTCCGACTTCTGAAACTTGCCGGCCAAAGCCCGGGCGTAGGGATCGATCAACCGGGCTCGCGAATCAAACCGGTGACCCAGCTCCGGTGCAAATGGCCCATCGGCTTGGAAGTGGTAGAGCGTGCCCGGCGGCAGTTCGGGAATGAAGATGCTCCAAATATCGCCCCACCTATCGGTGTCGGGATGGAACTCCACCAATCGGTATGGTTCGCGATCGGAAACACGCTTATACAGCAACACTCGCATACCGGTGGCGTTGCGACTGTAGACGGCAAACTGAACGCCGCCATCGCGTAGCACCGCACCGTAGGGCAGCGGATAGTTGAATTGCAGAACGGGCTGAGATTTGGCCATTATCATGCCCGCGGTGCGGGCGATTAGAGAGGTCGTACCTTGCAGG
>JBCDCL010000055.1:0-10548 GCA_039182175.1 Planctomycetota bacterium | reverse complement strand
GGCGGGTTCTCGGGGTCGGACTCAAACGGGGTGGGGAACTCGTAGCGCAGCGTGTGTTGCCAGATGTCTTCGTGCTGACCGTCTTTTGGCGTCGTAGAAATATCTCGCAGCAGCATGCCGAACGGGCGTGGAGACAGAGAGAGCACCGCCGTCTCTGCTAGCGCAGCAGAAGCGTAGTCCCACGACTCCCAGATTTGCTCCTCGGAGACACGCGAGATATCGGAGCCAGCGGTAAGGGTGCCGCTGCTGACTAGCTCGACCGTGCTAGGCAAAATTCAGCCCTCCCTCACCGTTGGTATTCAAACGCCGCAAAATCTCGCGACTCTGCTCGGTGGCGACGGCGATGCGATTGAGAAGGGGAATCTCTTCTCCCGCGGCGGCAAAGGCGGCATCGTTTGCTTCGCGTGCGGCAACAGCTTGACTGGCAACGGATGACGCCACTTGCTCGAGCGAGCTGTTCAGTTCGGCGGCACGTTGCTCAGATTCGACCTTTTGTTGTTGAAGCAGTTCTGACAAGCCGCTCTGTTGATTTGGCAAGATAGCGGCCGCGCTATCGTCGACGGAGATCTTTGGCTCGATGTCGGCATCCAAGCCAAGAAGGCCGCCGACAAACTCTCCCAGGTAACCGAGGATGTCGGTCACTTTTCTCTGTATGAACGTGGCGATCGAACCGAAGACGTTCTGAACAACGCCCCAGAGAAACTCCATCCCTCTACCGCCAAGGAACAACCAATCGACCAGCGTCGCTAGCGCAACGACGATCGCACCGATCAGCAGAACCGGCGATGCCAGCACGGCCGCCACGGCGCCGATGATCGCCGAGAACGCACCAACCGCTGCAGAAGCGATTGAGAACGCCGTACCCACGACGAACGTCACGGCCCCGACTGCGATCAGCCCCGCGGCCGCTACGGCTAGACCGACCACCAGATCCTGGTTTTGAGAGATCCACTCCGTTGCAACGCCGACGACCTCGTTGATTCGCTCGGTCAGCCTGGCAAGCGTCGGCGCCAAAGCATCGCCGATAGCGATCGACGCGCCCTCGACGGCCGACATGAATCGTCGGAAGGAGCCACCAACGCCCGCGTCCATATCCGCGGCCGTCTTGAGGGCTTGCCCTCCCGAGTCGCGGATCTGAGCGACCAAGCGCTGATACTCGCCGCCAGTCGCTTTGGCGAGCTTGAGTGCGGCCGCCTGGCCGCGACCGAAGACCTTCTCGAAGATCGCGAGCCGCGGAGCTTCACCGTAGTCCGCGGTCGCTTTGCTGAGGTCGCCGATGATGTCGACCAGCGGCCGAAGGTTGTCGTCGGCATCGGTTGCCTCAACGCCAATGGCTTTCAGCTGGTTCTGCACCTTGGTGTTGGCCAGGTTCTTATAGCCACGCGCGAGCGCATTGCCTGCGAGGCTGCCCTTGATGCCGTTGTTGGCCAAGATGCCGATCGCGGCCGCAGTGTCTTCGATGCTCTCGCCCGCCTCGGCCGCGATGGGCGCCACGGGTTTCATCGCCTCGAACAAGTCTTCCAACGTTTGCGACGTACCGTTGGCCGCTGCCGTGAGAACGTCGGTCACGCGGCCCATTTCGCTGGTCTCGTATCCGAAGCCACGCAGAGCGGCGCCGGCGATCTCGGCCGAGCGTGGTAGTTCGGTGTCGGTAGCGCGCGATAGCGCGAGGACCGATTCGGTCGAATCAAGAATTTGCTGCGGCTTGAATCCCGCCCGGCCGAGTTCGGCCATCGCGTCCGCGACTTGGGAAGCAGAGAACGAGGTCGTGGCGCCGAGTCGCTTGGCCTCTTCGGTCAGGGACGAGAACTCATCCTTCGTTGCGCCCGTGACCGCTTTGACGACACGCATGCGGTCATCAAACGAGGCGAACGTGAGGACGGCCGGAGCGAGTGCAGTGGCGATCGATCCACCGGCAAGAGTCGCGGCCTTGCCGACGCTCTGCAGGCCTGTCCCGACGCTTGAGAGGCGTCGCTCGATTTTCCGGAGACCCTTCTGGACGCCGCGGTCTTCGAGCGCGAACTCGATAAACGCTTTTCCGGCTCGAAGGGCTCGCGAGGACATATTACGTGCTTCTTGGGGCCCCGAGCGTTTTGGTTAGCAGTCGTTCACCCGTGTCGCCATCGACCCTCGTCGGCTTGGCTCGTCGCCGGAACGGATGGATCCTGTCGGCTCTTACCCAGTGCTTTCGCTTGACGCCCTGTCGTGAGTTAAGCAGCGTCGCGACGATCAGCGAGGTATGGTCCCAAGCCGTCGACTGCCGATGCTCGGCCATCCAGTTCAGCTCGCGAATCGAGAACGGACCCGGATCGATGCCGACAATGCCGGCCAGCTGATAGATCAGCCGCCAGCCATTAACTGCTTCTTGGCCTCGTCCGCCGCCGCTTGAAGCTGCTTGGTGATCATCGCCAGCGCCTCGTCGCTGTCGGCGATCGCTGCCCCCTCGTCGTCGGCTTTGTTGAGCACGTCGTGAACCCGCCGCACGATCGCCTTGACGGTCTTCCGGCGAGCGGGCGGGGTAAAATTTACGATCGCTCCCTCGAGGGCCTTCGCCGCTTTGGCGAGCGTCGGCTCATCGAGCAAGCGGCCGAAGGCTTGTTCGGAAACCTTCAGACGGTCGGCTTGCTCTTCGCAAAGGACCCAGAGAGTCATGCCGAGCTTGAGCCAGTCGCTGGCCAGGTCGAGCAAGACCCGCCCGTCGCCAAGGTTGACCAGGTCGACGCCGATCGCGTGTAGCTGGCGCGCCGCATCGACGTTGAGTGCCAATCGCCAGACGCGCCTCTCGGAGTCGGTAAACTCGGCCGGCTCAGTCGTCGGTGGGTTGCTCTGTGTCGTCTCCATTGGTTTCCTCGGGGAGTGCTGGCTCTTCCATGCTCGCGGCCTGCAGGGCCTCGATTTCGCGTTGGAGCTGCTGCTTCTCCAGCTCGGCCTTCTGAGCCCGGAGCGAGGCGAGTTCCTCGTCGACCGCTTCGGGCGGCGCCACGGCTTTGAGGTCGACGTCGCACAGGACGGCCAGATCTTCTCGCTTGATCTGCATGAAGCGGGAATTGGTGTTCAGTAGGCCCGGCTTGAGGGCGTCGATGATCTCTTGCTTTTTGCTCATCGTGATCTTCGATTCAGCTAAGAAGGTGAGTGGAGATGGAGGCTAGCTGGTCGTGCCGACGGTAAGTTCCTCGTCGCTATCGGCAGCCGGCTTGCACTCGACGTCATACGACGCGCCCTCGTCCAGCGAAGGATCGAGCGGGGCCCCCGAGACGATGAAATCGTTCTCCCAGATCTTGTTGCCACTGACGGTGATGTCGCCGCGGACAAGTGCCAGATGCAAGATCTCGGTGCCGTCGTTGGTTTGATTCCAGATGGCGTTCTCGATAGCGTCGAACTCGGTGTCGTCCTCGCTGTTGAGCAGTTTGAAGCTCAGCATCTGATCGAATCGGCCACGCTTGTAGCCCGGCGTCTTCTTGCCCCGCTTGTTGATCTGCGCGGTGATTGGCTGCGGGTCGATCGCCAAGTCTTCGATGCACTCGACCAATACCCACGTCGGCGAGGACCAGTTATTCGCCGTGTCGATGTACAGCAGGAAATCGTCGCCGAGGTAGACTTTGCCCATCGTGGGAATCCGTTAGAGGCTTTGTTTTTCGATCTGGTCTTGGAAGAACTGTTCGGCTGCCGGTCGGACAGGATCGGTGATCGGCCGCGGCTCAAAATGAGCCATAAACTTCTCGCCGTCGCTATCGGTCAGGATCTCATCGCCACCCTCGTCGATGACTTGTGGAATCGTCTTGCCTGCCAGGGCCTTGGCGCCCGAGGCTGTCGCGTTGGGCGTGATGCCGGCGACGACTGTTCCCTCGAACTCATCAACGTCAAACTTGATTCCTGCTTTCAGTCGCCCCTGGCGGTTCGTAGGTCCTTCGCCTGGTTTACTCGGGCGTTTTCGGTTCCGAATCCGCCGCCGCTGACTAGTCCGCAAGTAGCCACCGGTGCGATACAGCACGCGGTTACGCTTTTGCCGCACCCGCTTGAGGACCTTTTGGTGTTCGACGACGATTTTGCTGGTCGCTCGGAGCATCGTCGGCCTCTCACTTGGTGTACTCCTCGACGTAGTTGCTGCGGTGCAGGCTGGCGAACCGGTTTGCCTTTTTGTGGGCGTCGCGATCGTAGAGCGAGATCTCTTCGATCTCACTCCACGTGCAGCCCCGAATCGGCGTTAGTTCGATGCCGCTTAGCAGCTCGTCAACCAACTTCACCATCGCTTCGCGACTACGCGACGAGTCCAGTTGTGCCGTTACGTACAGGTTTACCGAGTGGATGCGTCGGATCGCTCTGCGACCCACCTTTTGCCGCGCGCCGCCTGCTACCGGAATGACCTGGACAACGATGCCCGGGTCTTCGACTTCGAGCTGGGCTTTCTCGGGCTTGTAGGCTTCGAACTTCCAATCGGTCTCGATGCCGTTGACGAGTTCGACCACACCATCGGCGATGAGTTCGACGTTCTCTGGCATCGGCGTTCGTTGTTACTCCTTACTCTCTGTGAGGCATGACTTCGACGCTCTCAATGCGAAGCTGGGTTGCATGGTCGTCGTTGTAGCTCCAGGGCCGCGGCTCATCCGCTCGGGAAACCAGATAAGTCCGCCGATCCAGCAGCACGTGGTCTGCGATGTCGACGTCGATCTCGTCTCCTTCTTCGGGCAGCCGATTGACGCTCGCCAGGAATGCCTCAACGAGGACAAGCCACGGCTGCGTTCGGGCGCTGAACTCCTCTTCTTCGGTTTCGTAGCTGCTCTGGTCGTGGCCGGCGGGGACCAGCCTCATTTCGATCGCTTCGGTGTTGTCGTGTGGCCGGTATACGGCGTCGATGCCCCGAACTCGATCGAGAGCTGCGTGGTGGACAGTGGCTGCGACTTTGGCGACGCTCATCGGTCCGTTGCGTTGGACGTCCTCAGTGACCGAGCTGCGACTAAGCGACGGCCGTTTCGGCGTTGGTGATCGATTCGACCTTGAGGATCGGGATCCCCTCGACTTCCGTCGGCCGTGGCGCCGGGGCGCCAGTGGCGTTGGTCGCCGTGCGGCTCTCTCGCAACTGGCGACGGCTGCGACGATTCATCACGATCAAGTCGGGGTCGAACGGCATCTGTTCGAGTGCCGAGTAAATCAGCGCGTCAGTGACGGCCCCGGCCGTGTCACCGCCAACACCCGCGGGAATGTTGCAGAGTCGGCCCATCGAGTACTTGCCACCGACCTGCAAACCAAGCCAGGCGGTAATCGGCACCAGGTAGGCGGGGAACGTCTTGCCGGTTCCATCCGTCTTGGACGTGATGACGGGCTCGCGCCACATGATGTCGACGCCAGCGCCAATCTCTTGGCCGCCGCCGATCGCCATGACGTCCGTGCCGTCGTTGTTGGTGCGGATGAAGTAGATACTCGAAAGATTCGCCGCGCCGCCGGCGCCTGTCACGGTCTCGATCGCCAGGTCATTCAGGACGTCGGCCATGCCGACAAAGCCCGTCGCCTGACCGTCACCCTGGCCATTGATGAACTGCTTTTCCGCCACGAAGTAGGCTTCGCGGAGGTGACGCTTGCCTTCGCGGCCCAACCAGACATCGGGGCCTTTGGCGTAGCCGTCGGGAATGGTCACGTCGACCGAGAACGAAGCGTCTAGCACCTTCAGATCGGTCGTGACCACCTCGTCAGTCGACTTGTCGTGGTCGCGACCTTCATTGGGCGCCCGGAAGCCAACGACCGGGGCTCCGGTCTCTTTGAGGTACTTGTGCGTCGTCCCGTTGGACGACTCATCGGCCGCCAGGGAGCCGATTAGCGGCGCTTTGTTGAGCAAGTCGCTCACGCCATCAATGTCGGCGAGATTGTTGTCGTTGATCTTTACCAGATCAGCGAGGGTGGTCAGATCATCGGCCATGCGGGCAGTGCCTTATTTGCCGCCGGCGGCCCGCACTGGCCAGCTTCGGTGAAATGAGTGATTTGCTGGTTGCTGGTCGTTACGACCGAGTCGAGGTTTGGCAGAACTCGGCCAGGCTCTTCTTGGCTCCCCCTGAGCCTCCCGAGAAACCAGCCGGGGCATTCTCGCCCGCACCCTCTTCGTCGGCGGCAGTCGCTCCGGAGAGCTTCTGCTTGAGTTCGGTATTTTCTTCGCGAAGCGACTTGGTGAACTCCACCTGGGCCGCTTCGAACGATAGGCCTTGGCGGAACCAGACAGCGCCTTGCTCGTCGCCGAATGCTTCCATGAAGCGAGAGAGTTCGTCACGCCCCGCCGAAAGCTGATCGACCGAAGAATCGGCTGCTGGCGCCGGCGGGTCGACTTCGGACTTGCCTTTGTCGCTCAGTTCCGCAGCCTGCTTACCGGCGGTGGACTCAGACGAATTCGCATTGGGATCGTCGCCATTTTTGGACAACTCGTTCGGCTGATCGCCGGCGCCACCTTCGGACTTGGGCGGCGTCTTTGGCTGTGTGGTGCTCATGGACGTAGTATTATCCACGGGTGGCCCGATTTTATTTATCGGGCACTGGAAATGGCCCAAGGCTTGGACTTCGGACTCCGTGTTGCGGTCCTGTCCGTAGGGGCAAACCGCGACGCCGCGGAGCTTCCACTTCCGCACAATCAAACCAGGACCTTCGAACTGCTCGCCGTTGACTTGGGCCGAAAATCCCTCGCCGACCTCTTCGAGAAGCATTTCGTACGGATCAAAGAAAATCGACGCTTCGTAGGGAACGCCACCCGCTTGCCGCTCGATGATCTTCCGAGCGATATCGTCGCTGGCGGAGGTCGGCACCAGCTCACCGGAGACGCGGAGGTTGTACTCCTTGTCGACCTTGAATTCGTCTAGGTAGCCACATTCCTCGCCGTGTACATAGTCGACGGGAATTCGGGATTTGCTCGGCTCCATGCCCGCCATGTCGTGAACGATCCGGCCCCAGTACCAGTGATCGATTGGTTTGCCTGAGCGGGCAATCATGTCGAGCTTGGCGTTGGCCGAGCCTTCCCGCGCAGTGAACTGGACCGGACCGGCCGAGAATTTCATCGCGGCGATCGGCGCCTCTCGTAACTCAGTCGTCATCGTCTGGCGTCTCCTGGGCATCGGCAGCGGCCTTGAGCGACTCGAGGTCGATTCCGCCACCATCGCCAAAGTAAAGATCAACGCCTAGCTGCTCGGCCAGCTTGAGGGCGTCGGCGATTTCCTGCAGGTTGTCCTCGAAGTTGGTGCCGGTCTCGCGGCATTCGCGTTGCGGGCTCGAGAGACCGGCCCGGATTGCCATCAGCTTCCCGCGAATCTCTTTGGCCGGATCCCACCAAGGGATGCCGTCGGGAACCCACTCCCATCGGAGGAACGAGAAGTCTTTCCCCTGGGGCAGCTCGAGCTGACCATCGGCGACATCGAGACCCGCTCGCCACCGCGTGTGTGCGTCGAGAGCTTCTTTGTTGTCTTCGCGCTTGGGCTTGCACGACTGCAGATACTGAATCAGACCACCACGAGAGCCGTAGAAATTGGTAAAGCTCTCATCGAAGAAGCTGTAAGGTACGTCGATCGCTTTAAGGGCGACCAAGATGACCAGGCGTAAAAACTCGGTCGTCTCACGTGCTGGGGTTTTCGCCTCCAAGAAGTCTGCGTCGTCTCCCGGATCCAGCTCTAGCTGGAAAATCCCCCGATTCGGATCGACGTTGTACTCTTCGGTCTCGTCTCCAGGATCGAGCGGACGACTGGCGTTCCGCATGATCTTGAGACCGAACAGCTGGGCCGTCTTTAGCTTGGCTAGCGCGTAGTCGAAACCTTCGTAGGTGTCGCGGAGCGAGTTGAGGGCGGTCGACAGGGGGCTTACGCCTCGCACCTGGTCCTCGCCGGCACGCTCGTAGTAGCCACGCATGATGACGTTGCGTGCCGGAACGATCCGCGAGAGTTTTAGGGACTGGCCGACCCGTTGCCGCTGGCAAAGGGCGTAGCGGAGCGCTTCGCCGGTCTGCAGATCGACCTTGGCGCCATTGATCCAGGACTCGCGATCGTCGCCACGCGGCATGTCCGAGTTAGGCATGCGAATCAGGTCCGACGCGATTGCCTGAACCTTGCCGCGATGCCTGCCAGATCGAAGCTTTAGCCACGCGTGGTCACCATCGGTGACCGCCCGGGTCTCCATGAGCCGCATCATTCGGCGGCGGCTGTGCTTGCGAGCAACATCGAAATTGTGTCGGGTGCCAACACGCTCGGCCCACTCCTCGAACGCCTTGTTGAATCCGCGGTCGGGCGTCTTGGCTTGAAACCGGAACGAGCTGACGTAGTCGACGTGCTTGCGGATGAGCCAGGCAGTGATCGCGAAGTTGCGAGCCGCGTCTTGCGTGGTCGCCATCAACTTCTGCCGCTTGCGGGCGTTTAGATGGCGATCTTCGCTAACGATCTTGGTGACGGGCGCCCGTCGACGACCACGCGCGTCGAGCGCGTCGTACGACATCGCGACCGGTCCGCCGGCGACGCTGTTCGTATCGATCTGGAAGCTATTGGCCGACTGCATTACCAAGCACGCCCCAAGTCAAATCGCGATAGCACCGGGCGCGTCTTGCCCGCTTCTTTCGAGGCGTCGTCGTCGGCCCTCAGCCGCTCGAGTTCGGCCAGCAGCTCGGCGCGACTTTGGAAGATGGTCGTCTCGCCATTGATCGAGACCTGGCGAACTCCCGATGCCAGTGCCGCCTCGATGTTGGCGATATCCTTCGTTCGATCTGCCATCTGGCACCCTGAGTTAGAGACCTGCCGGCCGAGCCCCGGGTGCGGGCCAGGGCTGGCCGACAGGTAGTTGCGGCCGCTTATTCAGCAGCCGACTTCTCCTTGTCTTCGCCGACCTCGACGGGGAACTTTTGCGCGCAGGCTCGGCACTCGTGCGTCTGCAGTGTCACCGGCGCCGACTCGCCGCGGCGAGTGATCTCTACGGGCTCGAAGCCTTTGGCCGGTGCGATGTCGGTCGAACCACACCGCGGACAACGCGGCGACTTATCATCGCCGCTGTCTGGCTCGTCGGTTTCTTCTTCGCGGTCCGCCTCGAGATCCTTGGCGTCCTCCGCGGCCGCTTCCGGCTCCTCGGGCTCGTCTGGCTCCGGCTTTGCGGGCGTGGGTCTCGCTGGCTTGGGAATAACTGGCGCCCGGCGGCCGCCAATGGTCGGAGCAACTTGCGTGGGCGGCTCGGGTTTGGCCGGCTCTTCTTCGGTAGCCTCCGGCTCTGCCGCGGGCTCCTCGGACTCTTCGCCAGGTTGTGCCTCGCCAGGATCCTTCTCGGGCTCCTCAGCAGGCACTGGCGCCGCAGAGGGCTCTTTCTTGGGCTCGGCGGCCGGCGGATCCACCTTGGGCTCGGGCGTGGTGGCCTCGGGCTCGGCGGCTGGCTCCTCTGCCGCCTCCGAATCGGGCTTCTCGTCCACTTCCGGCTTGGGAGCGTCGTCAAGCTTCGACCTTCGGCGCCGGCCGACGACTGGGGCGGTTTTCTTCTTGCTCATAGGTACTTCACTTTCTTCCGACGTTTGTTTCGAGTCGGGCGTTTGTCCTCGGCTCGGCGGATGCCACAAATCGATGCAAGCACCATGCAGCCGATCAGACAGTCCCACAGGTGGTCTTCTTCGCCGGGGCGAAGTTCCCACTCGATGACTGACTGGCCGCTGCCCTCGTCTTTGGTCTCGAACGCCTTGTTGCTCCGGATATGGTCAACCACCATCCGATGGCGCTCGGGATCCTCTTTGAAAAAGGCGAGGGAGCCCTTGCTACCTAGTGCCAAGGCTAACGCATCAGCGGCCCGTTTCTTCCAGAACCAGGTGTCGTAGATCAGCTGGCGGATAGACTGGCCCTCTGGGCGGTCAATTACCCACTCGGGCCCTTTTTCGCGGCCAGGTTTGTTCTGCCACTGCGAAATCTGCTTGTGCCGGGCCTTCACGCCTCGGCCGTAGGAAGCCAGGATGCTGGCTCGGTGAGGCGATTGCTCGATCACCGACTTGATCAGAACGGTCCGCTTGCCGTTGTTGGTGTCGATCGCCAGCTGGTCGATTGTTTGCCCACCGCCTCCCGCGCGAGGAAATGTCCGAGTCGCAAGCGTTGAGACCAGACGGCTAATTCCGTTGTGCAGCGCGCCTTCCTGGTCCATCGGCTGCTGCAGCTGCTTGTTGAAAAACCAGAGCAGCGTCCGGCGAGCCGTTTCGAGCGTGAAGTAGCTCCGCTTTTGATCGGGAAAGCTCCCGTAGTCGACGATGTAACCGGTAAAGCCTTCGGACCAGGCGACGACCATCCAGTACAGCAGATTGTCTTGCTGGTCGATGAAGGCGGTTAGCTTCGTGCAGTCGGTTGGGACCGTGCCGCGCGGATAACCTGACTGCTTCGCCTTGAGGAACTCGGACGACGGCATTAATACGGCGCCCTCGTCGCGAATAGGCTCGCATTGACACTCGCTCTGGAAGGCTTCGTAGCCGTAGTCGATCAGCATGTTGTAGGCATGCTGGATCGCTGAGAGTTCGTCTGTTTCGCTGTAGCAGTGGTCCCAAGCAACACGGCAGCCAGCGTCCATCGTCTCACGATG